>JANNDA010000839.1:0-8597 GCA_031387195.1 Planctomyces sp.
ACGCGCACGGTGAAGACGAAGCAGCCCTTCTTCCTCTACCTGCCGCTCACCGCGCCTCACACGCCCATCGCGCCGAACGCGGAGTGGCGCGGCAAGAGCGGCATGGGCAATTACGCCGACCTCGTCATGGAAACCGACGCGCTCGTCGGCCGCGTGCTCGCCACACTCGAAGCCAGCGGCGCGGCGGATAACACCCTCGTGCTTTTCACCAGCGACAACGGCTGCGCGCCGCACGCCCATGCGGAGACGGCGGCGAAAGGCCACCCATCGAGCGGCCCGCTGCGCGAGAAAAAAGCCTCAGTGTATGAGGGCGGGCATCGCGTGCCGTTCATCGTGCGCTGGCCCGGCGTGGTAAAGCCCGGCAACGAGTGCGGCCAGCTCGTGCATCAAGCCGACCTCATTGCCACGTTCGCCGACGTTCTTGGCACGAAGCTGCCGGACAGCGCTGGCGAGGACAGTTTCAGTCTGTTGCCGTTGCTGCAAGGCCGCGACCAACCCGTGCGTGAAAACGCCGTGAGTTGCGCCTCGGGCGGCACTCCCGGTTTGCGCGTCGGTCCTTGGAAGTTGATACTCGGAGCCGACCCCCTGCAAAGGAAGCCATCAGCGGCATCCGACGTGCAACTTTACAACCTCGCCGAAGATCTTGGCGAAACGAAGAACCTCGCCGCCGAACAACCCGAGCGCGTCGTGCAAATGACAACGCTGATGGAGAAACTCATCGTCGATGGCCGCAGCACTCCCGGTGCATCGCAGGAGAATGATGTGGAAGTCCGCCGGTTTCCGCAGAAACTCACGCCGAGTAAGACCAAAAAGGAAGCTCCAAAAAAGGCGGATGCAGCGCCGCAAAAGAACGAAGCTCCCAACGACACCGCACTCGTGTCTGCGTCCGCAGGAAAGAAGTTTCTGAAGCAGACTTCGCCAACACGCTCGGCTCTAACTCCCTGAGTACCAATGAAAAACGCCCACCATTCGAGAGAATTGGTGAGCGTTCGGAAATCGGGCTGGCGGGATTTGAACCCACGACCTCCTACACCCCAAGCAGGCGCGCTAGCCAGGCTGCGCTACAGCCCGTGCGAGTTTGACTCGCGCTTCGTTGGCGTCGAAAGCGAAATCTGACGACACGACAAAGCGGGGGAGTTATCGCGAGACGTCTCACTAATTACAAGCACGAGTTGAATTGTTCGGTGTGATCCCATTGCGAGACAACTTGCTTGATATTTCCGATTGGATCGAGTGGCTGAAATGTAGATCTCCGTCAGTCGAACACCCACTTTCAATGAGATGGAACCGCTGCTGTCCGTCACGGCGAGCTTATCGCCAAGATTTGTGGGCAGCCCCTTTGCCGGGCTTATGACGTGCCACGCTTGGGGGCGTCGCTGTGACGGAGTACAACTCTGCGTACCGTCAGTTTGGTGAGAGTGCTCTCTCGCCTGACCACCCTTTACGAATCTGAAATAACCATGTCGTCCATTCTGCGTGATACTCGACTTGCGAAAACTAAAATCATCGCCACCGTCGGCCCGGCCTGTGGCACGCGAGACAAGCTGAAGGCGCTCGTTCAAGCTGGCGTTGACATCTTTCGTTTGAACTTCGCTCATGGTCGCTATGACTGGCTCCACGAGGTGATGGGTCTGATCCGTTCGATCTCGGCGGAACTCCAGCAACCGATTGGCGTCCTGGGCGATCTTTCGGGGCCGAAGATTCGTCTCGGTGCCTTGCCGGGAGACTGCTTTGCTTGCGAACTCGGAGCCACCATCGAGTTTGTGCGGGGGGACCACAGCGATATCCCCGGTCGCTTCACTTGCACCTACGAGCAACTGATTGATGATGTTCAACCGGGCGACCGCAAACTGATGGCTGATTGAACGGTTTAGGTCAAAGTAACTGAGAAAGATGCGGAGGCGGGATGGGTGCGTTGCGTCGTCGATGGACCAGGAAAAATTCGCAGCCGACAGGGAGTTAATTTGCCGGGAGTGGCACTGAGCACTCCCAGTCTGACTCCGAAGGACCGCTTAGATCTCGCTTGGGCATTGGAACACGAACTCGATTTTGTCGGACTCAGTTTTGTGCGCAGTGCGGCTGATGTCCGACAGTTGCGTGAAGCCATCACTGCCGCAAAACCGAAAGTTACGCCGTTAATCGTTTCCAAAATTGAAAAACTCGAAGCGATCAATGATCTCGACGCTATCTTGGTCGAGACCGACGCGATGATGGTCGCTCGCGGCGATCTCGGCGTGGAAGTGGATATTGCCCGCGTCCCCATCTTGCAAAAGAAGATCATCCGACTTTGCAATCAGCACCGCATCCCGGTGATCACCGCCACGCAAATGCTCGACAGCATGCAGCACAATGAATTGCCCACTCGTGCCGAAGTGACCGACGTCGCGAATGCGGTGATCGACGGCAGCGATGCCGTGATGCTCTCCGGTGAGTCAGCGGTTGGCGACTACCCGGTCGAAGCGGTGGCGATGATGAATCACATTGCTTGCGAGGCAGAACAGTTGGTCGAATCGGCTCACTTCCGAGGCAGCCCCGGCAAGTTGATGGCGCGCGCGTTAGTGGTCACGGAAGCGGTCACACTGGGAGCTGGTGCGGCGGCCGAACATTTGAAGGCCAACGTCATCGCGGTGGCCTCACGATCGGGACTGACCGCGATGTCATTGTCGAATCAACGCATCTCTGTTCCGGTCATCGCGGTCAGCGATCGCCCGGAAATCACCCGTCGCATGTGCCTGTTCTGGGGAGTCACTCCCGTCGAAACCGACACCAAGACCGTCGGCAATCCCGAACCGTTGTTGCGCTACGTCGTCGAATGGGGCAAGCGTGAAAAAGTGCTCGACTCCGGCAGCCGCATCGTGCTCATCGCCAGTACCAATTGGTCGGATGAAGGACACGATCTGATGATGGTCCACATGATCCCATGACAGACCTCGAACGCACAGAACTCATCGCTCACGCCTGCTCGGTGCGGAAGCATGCCCACGCGCCGTATTCGAAGTTCTTGGTGGGAGCCGCGCTGCTTACGGAATCGGGCGAGTACATCGTCGGCAGCAATATCGAGAACGCGTCTTTCGGGCTCACGATCTGCGCCGAACGAGTTGCTTTCGGTACCGCGATCACGGCTGGGCATCGCCGTTTTCAAGCGCTGGCGATCGCCACATCGGGAGGTCACGCGCCATGCGGTGCCTGTCGGCAAGTGGCGTCTGAATTCTGTGATGACCTGCCGATTCTGTTGATCGACGCGGATCATTCTGATCGCGTTGTCGAAACCAGTCTCGCTCAATTGCTGCCTGGGCAATTTGTATTTCCAACGTGATTTGTCGAGGTCAGCGGAAACCACGCATGGATTGTGGTGCCATCTTCCATCGCGGAATCAATCTCTATCTGACCGTCAGCGAGATGCACCCGCTCTTGCATTCCCGACAGCCCCAGGCATTCGCCGCGAGAGGAACGTTCATGAGCCTCGCTGACGTCGAATCCAGTTCCGTCATCTCGGATCGTCAAATGCAACTCCTGATCGCTCTGAAATAGTTCGACGTGGATCGCACGCGGTTGAGCGTGACGCAGCGCGTTCGTGACCGCTTCTTGAGTGATCCGAAAACAAGTTGTCGCCAATTCGATCGGCACCTGCATCTCAGCGGGTTCGGCCACGAGGTGTTGTTGAAAGCCGGCCATCTCGGATTGTTTTCTGAGATACCAATGCAACGTCGCGACGAGACCCAAGTCCTCAAGCTGAGGCGGTCGCAAATCGAGCGAGAGATTGCGGACTTGGCCAATGGCACGATCGATCATTGCCAGGCTTTCATCGAAACGTGCTCGCACATTCGCATCAACCGCTTGCTGCGTGCTCCACAAATGGATTTTGATGGCCGTCAACACTTGGCCGAGCTCGTCATGCAATTCCCGAGCGATATGGCGGCGTTCCATTTCTTGAGTCGTGATGAGTTGACGCGACAAGACCTTCAAACGCTGACGGCTGGCGAGTAGCTCGGCGTTGGCTCGCTTGCGTTCGGTGATGTCTTGAACGATCCCCACGATTTTCACCACGAGCCCATCGGCGTTTCGGATGACGCGTCGGCGACCGTACAAATTTTTCTCTCGACCATCCGGGCAAAGAAACCGGAACTCGACCTCGTCTGTCACTCCCGACTCAAATAATGTTTGGCGAGTCTGATTGGCACGTTGAACATCCTCCGGATGGACATACCGTTTGACGAAGTCCCGAAAGTCCCGAAATGGCTCCTCGTTCTGGAACTCAAAGATTGTGCATGCGGTTGGTGAACATCTCCCGATCCAGGTGGTGACATCAACTTCGTAGGAGCCAAACTCGGCAATTTCTTGGGCGTCCATCAAGCTGGCTTCGCGATCGGCGAGTTGCTGCTGCGCCAATTGACGCTCGATGATCTCGCGTCGCAGTTGATCGACGACCAGATTCAGCCGGATCGTTCGGTCGTGGACTCGTTGTTCCAGTTCGATATTCGCGGTCATGAAAGCAACTCCCCTTTCAGCGAGTCGCGGAACGACTCGCCGACGTAGCACAGGCGGCTCGCCTGTGTGGTATCACCAATGGAATCACAGGCGAACCGCCTGTGCTACGTTTTGAAACCGACCTCCGTGCGTTACTCCAACCACGAGTTCTGCCGCAGCCAGTACAGCAAATCTTTGCCCCAGGGATGCACGTCATTGGCGGGGATGCCATTACGGCCTTCGCTCAGACCGATGCCGTGTGGGCCTTTTTGATAGACGTGAAAGTCGTAGGCGATTCCGTTCTGTTGCAGTGCTGTGACAAATCGCAGCGAGTTGGTCACCGGCACCGCTTTGTCATCACCGGTGCTCCAGACAAAGCACGGCGGTGTTTCCTTCGTGACTTGCTTCTCATTCGAGAGGAGTTCAACCAACTTCGGATCAGGTTTTGGTCCCAGCAGATTGGCCTTCGATCCGCCGTGAGTCACGCCGTCTTCCATGCTGATGACGGCGTAACACAACACTCCAAAATCGGGCCTTGAGCTTTGTCGTTCAATGACCTCTTCGGCGTCCGCCTTGCCTGCGTCGAAGTGCGTCACCGCCGTTGAGGCGAGATGCCCTCCCGCGCTACTGCCCATCACGCCGATACGTTTTGGATCAAGTTTCCATTCGACCGCGCGGGCTCGCACCATGCGGATCGCTCGCGAGACGTCATTGAGCATCACGGGGTGACGATAGCCCCCGGAGCCCAGTCGGTACTTCAGCACAAACGCCGCCACACCGTTGTCCGCCAACCATTTCGCATAGCCTTCACCTTCATGACCAGCCAAGCCGCCGTAACCGCCTCCCGGGCAAACCACGATCGCGGTGCCGCTCGTCTTGTCGGCCGCCGGCAGGAACGGAGTGAGCGAAGGGATGTCCTTGGGCTCTTTGCCCAATGCTCCCGGAGCGTCTCCCTCCCACAACCGAATCGGATCAGCCGCTGCCGCAAAGCTGACTCCGCTCCCCACCAACATGATCACACACAGCCAGCCGCGTCGCAGAGTCATCGTCAATTCCCTTTCTTAGACGGAACGAGAGATCAATTTGAGCGGGCATCCTAGACGGGCATCAACAACCTGCGTAGCAACACGGAGAGGCTGTGATGATTTACGTAGGATAAGCTTCCAGTTTGTCGGAACTGCTTTTGAAGGTGACAAGCTGGAAGCTTATCCCACGAAAAGTTTACAACCTCGGAGAGGCTGTCCATGAATTGGCGAGCGGGGCGGCGTCAGCATGGATGATTTCTGGCTTACTCAGAGCGGTGTGCCGCGATGTAACCCGATCGAAACTGACTGACTTGAGGCAAACTCGTCTGTTTTAGTTGGCGGTGAGGAAACGGCGTGTGACTTAGTTGTCGCAGCGATCGTGATTTGAGCCGGTCCAGCAAACACAGAAATTGATCGATTGGGGATTTGGCATTTGACCAATTGGATGCAACGTTTCTGAGCGAGCGTTGTTGACGATCGTTCGCGCCGCAGATTGGCCGTCGCATTTTCCCTCAGCAGTAAGGCTCAGCACGATGCGTTTCTCAAGTTGGTTGCAATCGGTTCGGTCGGGAATGAAAGCTCATGATTCACGTCGGTCGGGTCGAGCCCTGCCACGAGTGGAGTCGCTCGAACAGCGGACGCTGTTGACCGTGAGCGCGTTGATCCTGCCGGGCAATGTGCTGAGCGTCACCTCGAACAGCAACGACGCGATTACGATTCAAACAAATCCCACCGATCCGACGAAGGTGCAAGTGCTCGATGACGGAGTGGCTGTCGCTTCGATTGCCTCGGTCGCCGCGTCGAGCATCGTCACGTTGAGCGTCACCGGCGGTGACGGCAACAACACCATCAACGTCAGCGGTGTCACTACGAGCGCGTTCTCCGCGCTCACCAGCCTGACGGTCAACGGCGGCGACGGAGCCGACGTGATTACTGGCAGCGATGAGTTCGCCGAATCACTGGTCGGTGGAAACGGGAACGATGTCATCTTTGGCAACGGGGGCAACGACACGATTCGTGGCGGCGACGGGAATGACTCGATCGTTGGTGGCGCGGGTAATGATTTGCTCGGTTCGCTCGACAGCACTTTGCGTGAAGATGGACTCGACACGATTGATGGCGGAACCGGTGACGACAAAATCGGCGGACGAGATGGTGCGGATAGCCTGATCGGCGGAGCGGGTATCGACAGCATCCTTGGCGGTGCCGGGAACGACATCCTCCGAGGTGACGCCGAAAACGACACGCTCAATGGCGAGACCGGTAACGATCAGATCTTTGGCTCGACGGGTGACGATTCGATTTTTGGCGGGGACGGAGATGACGTCATTCAAGGTGAAGATGGGCTCGACACTGTGGATGGCGGTGCTGGCAACGATTCGATTGTCGGCGGAATTGAGAACGACAGCTTGCTGGGTGGACTCGGCAACGACACGCTCAACGGCAACGACGGCAACGACACGCTCAACGGCGGCGACGGCAATGATTCGCTGACCGGCGACATTGGTAACGACAGCCTGCTGGGAGGCAATCAGAACGACACAGTCAACGGCGGCGTGGGAGACGATTTGATCTTCGGCAACACGGGCGATGATTCACTGGTCGATGCGGCAGGCTCCGACCAAATGGATGGCGGGACGGGCAACGACAAGCTCGACACGACTGGCTCGGTCGATGTCGCGGGGATCGAAGAGAACGACACGTTGTTGGGGAACGACGGCAACGACACGGTGCTAGCGGGGGCTGGCGATGATTCGCTCAACGGTGGCATCGGTAACGATTCGCTCGATGGTGGAGCGGGGAACGACACGGTTTTAGGTCACACTGGAACCGACACGGTCAATGGCGGTGACGGCACCGATTCCGTGAACGGCGGAGCGGGGAACGACGTCGTCAACTCCGGGGCTGGGGACGACACGTTGGTCTGGACCGGAGCGGCGGATGGCTCGGACACCTTCGGCAACGGCGGCGGCTACGACATCGCTCAGGTCAACGGCACGGGCGGCTCGAACACTTACACCGTTTCCAAGAACAATTCGCAGATCAGGATCGTGGAGGGCGCTCAGGCGTTGTTGGTTGATCCCTCGATCATCCAAGTGGAAATCAATGGGCTCGGTGGCAGCGACACGATCAACGTTCTGGCTCTCTCCGGATTGGGAGCCGCACTGGTCGTGGTGAATGGCGGTGACGGCACCGACATCATCAATGCCGGCGGACTCTCGATGGGGAACGTCATTCTGTGGATGGTCGGCGGCGCGGGGAATGACACGATCACCGGCTCGTCAAGCGGCGACTTGATCGAAGGGGGAGACGACAACGACTCGATCATCTCCAACGCGGGGAACGACACGATCCTCGGTGGCGGCGGCAACGACGCGATCAACGGCGGTGCGGGGAACGACAACATCAGTGGCGGTGATGGTGACGACGCAATGAAGGGGGATCTCGGCAGCGATACTGTCAGCGGAGACGCCGGCAACGACAAAGTTGATGGCGGCGATGCGAGTGACACGCTCAACGGCGGCGACGGAAATGACAGCATCCTGGGTGGCACTGGTGACGATTCAATGACCGGTGGGATCGGAACTGACACCATGTTTGGTAGCAGCGGCAACGACGCGATGGATGGTGGCGAAGGGAACGACATCATCATGGGTGAAAATGGCAACGACCTGATTCACGGCAATGATGGTGACGACAGCATGGATGGAGCGCTCGGCGACGACACGATCATCGGCGGTGACGGCAACGACACGCTGATCGGCGGCGAAGGGAACGATGGTCTGAATGGCGGCGACGGCAGCGATCTGGTCAACGGTATGGCCGGGAACGACACGCTGCTCGGCGGTGACGGCAACGATTCGCTGCTGGGAGGTTCGGGCTACGACACGCTCAACGGCGGCCAAGGGGATGACACAATCAACGGACAGGGCAATGTGGACACGCTGACCGGCGGCGGTGATCCCGGCGATTTCTTCGTTGACCCGGTCAGCGAGATCAACGAGATCAACGAGGCCTTCGTGCTGCCGGACGATATCCTGTCGCGATTGGAGGCGGTGTAAGGAATCGGCACGAAATAACTTCCCTGACGCACCGAGAAATTAG
>JANNDA010000846.1:0-9124 GCA_031387195.1 Planctomyces sp.
AAGGATCTCCGAGCACGCGGCTTGCTGGATGACACGCTCGTGCTGTGGGGCGGCGAATTCGGTCGCACGCCAACCGGCCAAGGGACCGATGGCCGCGATCACAATCCTCACGGCTTCACGATGTGGCTGGCTGGCGGCGGCGTCAAAGGCGGCCTCGCTTACGGCGCGACTGACGACTACGGCTATTTCGCCGTGGAAAACAAGCTGCATGTGCATGACTTGCACGCCACGATCCTGCACTTGCTCGGCCTGAATCACGAACGGCTGACGTTCCACTACGCTGGCCGCGACTTCCGCCTGACCGATGTCGCTGGCCAAGTCGTGCAGGAGCTGATCGCTTAGCGTTCGATAGAGAGCGAGATATGGCTGCGAAAAAAGAAACAGGGATGACGGCGCGGGAGTTGATGCAACAGTTGGAGTCCGATCCTGTGTATCTCGCCCGTCGAGCGGAGAAAGAGGCTCGACATCGGCAACGTGTCGAACAATTACGAGAAGCCGAAGCACCGTTTTTACTCGCCTTAGCCGAAGCGAGCTTTCCGTCTTTGTCCGTTGACGACATCCGCAGGCAATACAATCCGTTGCCGCAGCAGCTTGTTTTGTTGCTGATTGATTGGATTCCACGGATAGAGCACCCAAGCCTGCAAGAATCGGTGGCTTGGGTGTTGCTCGCGGTTCCCAAGCGAAGTTTGGACGGTCGTTTGCTCATACCGATTTTCGACACGACGAAAAACGACCAACTCAAATGGGCGTTGGCGGATGTCATCGAACAGACTCGACCACAGAACATCGAAGACTGGCTGCTTGTCTCGGTCCGCGATCGACGATCGGGCAGTGCTCGCAATCTATTGGCGTCGGCGGTCGCCAAGATGCTGCCAGCGGAACGAGCCGTGCCGGTGTTGTTGGAAGTCTTTGAAGACGTTCCGTTGGCGGCCGCTCATTCGCTTGGCAAAGTGGGGGACAGTAGCGTCCGAGATTTTCTCATCGTGCAACAACCGAGCGCGACCGGCCCGTTACGACGCGAGCTTCGGCAAGCGATTGCACGCATCGAGCGACGACTGGCAAAAACTCGACGACTTTAGACTGTATTGAGCCTTGGCCGTTGCCGTGACGAGTTTGTCAGTTACGCTGAAGCAACTTCCGCAGGCGATGACGCGCATCATGAGCTTCGATTCTCGCGAAAACGGTATCTCGATCATTGCCACCAATGCGCAGCCAGACGTTCCGAAAGAAAGGCGACCGTGATGACTCCTGATCCGCAAGTGCTCGACGAACTGGTCCGCCGGACGGTCGATGCGGTGCATCCGCTGCGGATCATCCTGTTCGGCTCCGCCGCGCGAGGTGAGATGGGACCGAACAGTGATCTCGATGTGCTCATCGTGATGCCCGATGGCTGCCAGCCGCGAGCAGTGACGAGATTCCTGTATTCGCAGTTGCGTGGCTTCGGTCATGCGAAAGATCTCGTGGTCGTGCGACAGAGTGATGTCGAGCAGTACGGCTCCAATCCGTACCTCGTGATTCATACCGCTCTGAGCGAGGGCCAGGAGTTGTATCGTGTCGTCACCTAATGCGGCTCCCGGAACTGCGAGAGAATGGATTGAGCGTGCTCGCGCCAAACTGGCTTTAGCCAAGGTGCCGTTGCCAGGCGGTGGAGTGTGGGAAGACCTGTGCTACATGGCCCAACAGTCGTCCGAGTTGGCCATCAAGGCGGTCTTTATCCAGAACGGTTGGAGATTTCCCTTCATTCATGATCTCGATCAACTACTGACCGGCTTGCAATCACACGGATTAGCGATTTCACCCTCCGTTCAAGCCGCCGATCAGTTGACCGAATACGCGGTCGCCACGCGTTACCCCGGTATCGCTCCGCCCGTCACGAAGGGGGAATATGACGACGCAATCCTCATCGCCGATACGGTCTTGGCTTGGGCGAAGTCATTGGTGCCTTGAGTTCAGATTGCCTCACTCTGCCGCACAAAACCGGAAGTAAACCTCAGCGGCTTGGCGGAGTTGGTTGATGTCGATCCATTCGTTGACGGTGTGAGCTTGAGCGATATCGCCGGGACCGAAGACGACCGAGGGGACTCCGGCGGAGGCGATGCGTGAGGCGTGAGTTCCATACGGCACACCAACTTTGCGATGCGGTCCAGCCACGGCGGTGATTTGTTCCAGGAGTTCATCACCGAGCGGGCCGTTGTGCTCATCCGACAGCGAGACCCCCACCAGCCACGGCGGTAAATGTTCGACCGCGAAGCCCAGGCGCGAATCGAGGTGTTCTCGCACTTGCTTGATTGAATCCCAGCCATCTTCGCCGGGGATCACGCGGCGGTCGATTTCGATCTCGCAACTATCGGGGACCGTGTTGACGCTGATGCCGCCAGTGATCCGACCGACGCTGATCGTCGCCGAACCGCAGAGCGGGTGCGGTGTGACTCGTTGCGGCAACAGTCCGGCGAATTCTTCCAGCGCAGTCAGCACGTACCCCATGCGATAGACCGCGTTGATTCCGTCTTGTGGCGATGAACTGTGACACGCTCGGCCAGCGGTGCGGATCTTCCAGCGAGTCGCTCCACGATGTGCGACGACGACATCCAGTTGCGTCGGCTCGGCGATGATCGCGACGTCCGGCTGCCGGTCGATCAGCGAACCGGCTCGCTTCGGGTCGGTCCAAAGCTGCGTCAGATCGTTCACGCCGAGCGACGTCGATTCTTCATCGCACGTGCAGGACATGATGACGTTCGATCCGCCCGCCGGTTTCTCGCGCACTAACCGAGCGAACGCGGAGAGCATCGCGGCCAGGCCCCCTTTCACGTCACAGCTTCCTCGCCCAAAAAGTTTGCCGTCACGAATCACCGGGTTGAACGGATCGGCGAAGCCGTCGGTCGGCACAGTGTCCTCGTGAGCATCCAGCAGCACCGTTCGCTTCGCGCCGGGAACATCAAACCGAGCGATCACATTCGCTCGACCGGGTACCACCTCGATCCGTTGCCACTTCACCCCCAGCTTGCGAAAGAACGCTTCGAGGTAATCGCTGACTCGCCCTTCAAAGAATTCCGGCCCGGTGAGGTCTCGGCCCATCGGATTGACGCTAGGAATCGCCACGAGGTCTTTCAGCAGATCGACTGGGTCCATCGAGTGAGTCTCCGCAAAGTGGTCAGATTAAGAACGTCGGTTTCCCTGGAGTGCTCCGGCTTGACGGAGCCCTCCCTTCATTTGGAATTGCGACCTTCAAAGTTCAAAAAACCGAGGACACAAAATGTTGCCGAATGCCGGCTATTTTTGAAGGATCAACGTCGTCATTCCATAGGAAAAGGAGGCTGCGTCGAGCCGCAGCACTCCAGGTTTTCGTCTCGCCCATGCTGCTATTCTTAGGTCACCGACAACGATTTGAGGCCCAGTTCATTGGTCAGTTTTTGTTGAATCATCATTGCCGAAGTCAGCAGTGCGTTGGGAGATTCAACGCCCTGATCCGAGATGAAGACTCCGCTGGCCGTGATGCGGACGGTCGTCGTGATACCGGCGACGCGAACGAAGCAGATGGTGCAGTCCGAATCGTACGTCGCCTCGAATTCGCTGCTGTCGAGTTGCTCGATGCGATCAATCACCGTGGTGACGTCGAGTGGCTGGTCGGGGGAAATCTCGATGGTGTCGAAGACTCCCGTGAAGACGCGGTCGAACTCTTCGCAGAAGACCTGAGACGGATCGCTGATCTTGGAGATGGAGCGATTCCAAACGACCTGCGTGACGTCCTCCGAATCCAATTCGACTGAGATGGCATACTCGAAGAATGGAGTGGCGATCACGCCTGAGCCGTCCGCCGGTCCGCGCTTCTCAAGGTCTAGTCGCTTGAAGCGATAGGCCGCTTTGAGCATGAGAAATGTCGCTTCCAGATCGGATTGCAACGTGGCTTCGGTGATGCTCGCGATGAATGCGTCGGAGTTGGAGTTCTTGGAATCTGGAAGGCGATGCGATTTCTTGAAGCCGGGAAGGTGCTTGACCGGTTGGGACTTGGTCGCCGAAATCACGACCGCGTCCAGCCGAGGAACTGGTGGTGTCGTCTCCTGAAGTTTCTGTTCCAAAATCGGCGTCAGATCGGCAACGACAAAGTCAGCCGATACGTCCCCGCACATCCACGGAGTCTGAACGATGGGGGCCGCAAATTCCGCTCGCAGTGTGCGCGGAACGGCTCGTGACAAATAACTCTGCAAAGACGTCGAGGTTACGATCCGCGAGTCAAACTTTGCGGCGATGGCATCGCCCCGCAGAGCTTCGAGAACATGATGCGTCCAAATGCCGCGCTTGAGATGCGAGCTGGATTGTGACTCCTCATGGCTTCGGCAAGCCACGAAACCGGCCGCGTGTTTCAGCCCGACAATCGACTTTTCCAGAGCGGCGGCGTCCAACGGGGCAGGTGTCGCCCTCAACGACGAATTGGCGGACAGACCTTGATGCGAGGCATCCAAGAAAACGGAGATGTGCCCACAATCCGACGAACTCAATGAGTCAACGACGGCTTGCAGAGAGACGCTGGTCTGGGCGAGATCATCAAGGCGGGTGTCGTAGCACGTGAGGTAGTTGGTTCCATCGAGTTCGAATCCGTGGCCCACATAAAACAGAAAGAAGGTGTCTTCATTCGTCAGTCGGCGAGCGACCGCTCGCAGGTCAGATTCGATGCCGGTTTTCGTGGCTTGGGCATTCAGCCGACAGACTTGATTGCAATCGGGAAAGGCCAGTGAGTCCAGCGTTTCAGAGAACGCTTTGAGGTCCGCAGCCGCAAAGGGGACCGATGGAATTCTCTCCTCCGTGTAATCTTCAATGGCAATCAACAGGGCAACATTCGACAAGGCATAACTCCTGGGGCGGGACCGCACGAATGCTATTCGTTGCCGATGACGAACGCACTCGCCAGAGCAGGATTTGGGCGAGCGGGGCTGACGCCCAACGGTACTGAATATGTCGCCTTTCGCTCCGCGAAAGGGCGTTCTTTCGCGGAGCGAAAGACGACAAACACCGCTTACTGTGCGGAGGAAATGACCACGGCTAGACTTCGCTCGCTCAACCATTCCGACATTGACTCACTTCTCTGATTAGGGCGGTCTCATGAACCACAGCGATGCTCGTTCGCGGATTTTGGCGTTTGATTTTGGAACCGGTGGTTTGACAGTTGGCCTGTTCAATCCCCATGACAATCGCATGGAGGGCTTCGGCAGTGCGAGCTATGGAAACTCGCAGGGGTTGGCCGATCCGAGTTGGAAAGAGCAAGACCCGCGTGACTGGGTCAAAGCGATTCCCGCCGCGATGGCCGAACTTCGCAACGCGATCGCGTTTGAGTCAGATGCCGTGGTCGGAATTGGCATCGGCGGGCACATGCACGCGCTGGTCGTGCTGGATGCTCATGATCAACCGCTGCAGAAAAGTGAGAGCGAAGAACTGCTTTCCGGCGCGATCATGTGGGACGACCCGCGTGGTGAGAAAGAGGGCCGCAAACTTTCCAAGGAGTTGGGAGAGCCGATTGCCGCACGCATGACGGCATCTCGAATTCGATGGTTCGCGGCGCATCATCCCGAAGCTTGGAAGAAAGCGGTCAAGCGCGTCTGCGTGCCGTCCACTTATGTAGCGCTCGTGCTGACAGGCGAGTTCGGCGTCGGTCCCGGCGAAGGGAGCGGCATGTTCGGTCAACTCGATCGCAAGGGGCAGTTTGGAAACAACAAGCTCGACAAGATCGACCGCGAGCTGCGTAAACGAGTTCCCAAGGTCGGTACCGCTGGTGAAGTCCTCGGTCGTTTGAACGCACAAGGGGCCGAGCTTCTGGGACTCTCAGAGGGTGTCCCCGTCGCGTATCCAGAGGGCGATCAGCCGATCGGTATGGTCGCATCGGGATGCACCGACGGACGCGCGTCAATCTCGTTAGGCAACTCGGTGGTCTTCAACGCGGTCGGGAGCAAGCCGGTCCTCAAGAAACGTGGGCTAGTCGATTCGTTTCGGACGGCGGGCAACCAGCATTTGTTGATGACCTGCATGACCAGCGGGTGCGTGGTTTACGACGAACTCGTCGATTGCTTTCACGGCTGTGCTCAGTGGTTGGGGAAGAAGATATCGAAGGATGACATCCGCGACTGGCTCACGACGGAAGCCGCGACTGTTCCGGCGGGTTGCGACGGTGTATTGGCACTGCCGTTTTACAAAGGAGAGGGAGTCTTCAAACAACCAGCGGCGTTTGCTTCGTTTCTGGGACTGCGCGATCGCAAGCGCGATGCTTCGGGAAACGTGACCTCGGATGCGGCGTCGCTCAAGGCGGGTGTGCTCGCGCGAGCCAGTTTGGAGGCGACGAGTTTGACGCTGCGAGTTGGCTTCAAAGAGATGGGCTTGAATGGGCTTGACCAGATCGTGGTCAGCGGCGGCGGATCACGAAACGCGCTGTGGCCGCAGATCATTGCTGACGTGTTTGGCGTTCCGGTCATGAAGCCTCAAAACGCGGATGAAGCGGCAACGCGCGGTGCCGCGTACTTGGCCTGGTTGATGGTCCGCCAAGCGGCTGGCGAACCAATCACGCTGAGCGATCTCTTGCAACAACATGTCGAACTCACCGATCGTGTGGAACCTCAAGCCGACAACACGAAGCTCTATAAGAAGCTGCTGCCTCAATTCCAAAAGGCATTAAGTCGGCTGACCCCGTTGTACGCGGGCGAGTAACCCGAAGCGTGAGCGAGGGCTGTGATTTTACGTGGGATAGGCTTCCAGCCTGTCATGCTTTTTCGGCGAATTCGACAGGCTGGAAGCCTATCCCACGTAAAAAATCACAGCCTCGTCGGGTCACTTGAGACGCCATTTTCCCAAACAGCCCAACTTCTTGTCTGAGCCGCCTCCAGCGGGCCACTTCGGGAAACTTGGTAAAATCTGCCGAAGTTTCCGGTCGTGCCGGTCGATCAAAGGATTGTCTTTTGGATCGACTCGTATAGAGAGGCCCGACCATGCGGCGGAATGGAATTTCAGCAAGTTTGTTGGTTGCGTTGTTGTGTCCCCTGTTTGCGACGGCCATCGGCTGTCAGACGACAGTCGGAGGCCAGGCGCTACCGTCTGCGTATTACCTGAAGGACGACGTCCAATACTTCCCGGCTGGGGCCGAGAACAAGCTGAGCAATCAGATCCAAGCGATGGAGCAATACAAGCTCGAACAGCAGAAGCTGAAATCGGGCATTGATGACGAAGCGCAGTAATCCCGGTGCAGAAGGATTCGGCCATGCGACGCTCTGCGATGCCAATGTGCCTGATCGCCGGACTGCTGGCATTGACCGCTGGATGCGAGATGGCCGGTCGAAAGAACGCTGATTCGTCGAGTCGCCAAGCTTACTACCTTCACGATGGACCGGTGGAGAACTCGGCTTTGTCGGACAGGCAGAGGGAAGCCCAAGTAAAGGCTCTCGAACAATACAAGCTCGAACAGCAGAGGCTGAAATCGGGAGTGGATGATGAAGAGTTGTAGCCACTCAGGTGACGATCACGTTTCTGTTTGCGACTCTCATTTCTTCCATCGCGTCAAAGGATCGGCATCGCACGGGCTGAAAACGTTTGCCTAGAATCCCCGCATCATGAATCCCACTGGATTGCGTTGGCCACCTCGCTGCACGCAATCGCGAGCGACCGGCTTCACGTTGATTGAGCTGCTGGTTGTGATCGCGATCGTGGGGATTTTGTTGGCGCTCATTCTGCCGGCAGTACAGCAGGCGCGGGAACGAGCGCGGATGGCTCAGTGCCAAAACAACCTCAAGCAACTCGGGTTGGCGCTGCAAAACTATGAAGGCTCGCACAAGTGCTTTCCGCCGAGTTCTGTGCGGCAAGAAGATGGTAATCCTCCCCCTCCTTCTGGAGGTTCGGGGTTGCAGTACCGCTGCCATTGGTCCGGGTTTCACATGCTGCTCCCCTACTTGGATCAGCAACCGCTCTACGCGAAATACGATTTCCGCAAGACGTGGCTTTCCAGCATGAGCGACGTGACGGATCGTTCGATGTGGCCGCTGAATCAAACGTTGTTGCCCGCGTTGATCTGTCCCAGCGCATCGCACACAGCCACCAACATCGGTGGCAGCGGCGCGTTCATGGCCGGTTCGCCGACCGATTACTCCTTCAGTCACGGGGCCGACATCATTCGAGCGTTGCCGGGTCCAGAGGCGGCTTGTCCCGGCGGACTGCTGCATTTCTGGCTGCAATGGCCACAGACTCGTGGCGCGTTTGGTTACAACAGCACCTGCCGCTCGCAAGACATTCGCGACGGAACTTCGCAGACGTTTTTAATGGGTGAGAAATCTGGTGGCCTGCTGACTTACAGCGGGCCGGATTCCACCTATCCGACGTTGCCGGTCGAATACCCGTGGGCGATGGCGGCCGTGGTTTACTTCGCACCGGCGGTCAATGCTTGGGTCGTCGATCCCTTCGCCGTGACGCGTGACATTCAGTTGCCAAATTGTCCGGTCTCACCCGCTGGAACAGGGCTCCCCTTCCCGATGAATCCGCATCCGCTGGTGATGGGCGTGACGTCGAACGAGCGACCTTTGTTTTCCTTCCAATCATCTCACAGCGGCGGAGCACAGTTCGTCTTCGGAGACGGCAATGTTCGGTTTCTGAATCAGAATATCGATCAAGGGGTCTTCGAAGCGTTATCGACGATCGGGGGCCAGGAAGTTCTCACCGGGCAAGCATTCTGATTCCGCAGTCACTGGCAGATCACCGGCCATGATGTCACGACGATCGTTTTTATTCTGTTGGAGTTTGCTGTTGTTGGCCGGTTGCGGTCAGCGGGACGAGTCGTTGGCCGAGGTGCGTGGTGATGTGACCTTTTGCGGTCAGCCCGCTATCGCGGAAGTGCTGTTTGAACCCTTGAATGCCAAAGGGCAATCGAGCGGTCGAGCAGCAACAGCGACGACGGCCACAGACGGACGATTCAGATTGTTGTTGGATGATGCACACAGCGGTGCGAAGATCGGCAGGCACCGGGTCACGATTCGAGTTCAGCAGTTCCAGCGTCCGACCAGCAACAAGATCACAGCCATCGCGTCCGAGAAAATGGTGGGCGCGTTGAAGGTGGTGCAACTTGCTCGCGAAGTTCATTCGGGAACCAATCAGTTTCACT
>JANNDA010000886.1:0-2574 GCA_031387195.1 Planctomyces sp.
CAGGATAGCAGACGATTCGACTTCGTCGATCCACGACAAACTTCTGACTGAAACGCAGAGACGCCAAGACGCAGAGTTGCGGAGGGTTCTGTTCTCGCCTCGTCGTGTGTTGGCGTCTTTGCGTTTTCGCATTTCAGGAGACCAACGATGCCACTGACAGAACAGCTCGCCGACGATGTGCGAGCCTGATTCACCGGGATTTGGATTCAAAGCCACGAACACGAAGACGCGCTGCGGGACATTGCTCGGCTGTGCCATGAGGAAAACTGGCGACTGGCGTCCTGGGACATCGACTGAGGCTGCGACTGCTTGGCCAACCACCTGGCTCGGCCGCTGCATCGGGAGGCGATCCGCTGGCCGCCATTCGTGCGCTGAACTCGCTGGCCGGCGAAGACACGTCGGTGCTGCCGAACTTTCACCGGCTGCTGAACGATCGAGATTCAATGCTGGTCTTCGTGAACGGGCAGTTGTAGATTGTCGCCCATTCGGCGGGCGGCCACGTTGGGACGTGGCCGTCCGCCGAGCCATTGTTTTCAAAGCAATTGAGTACTCATGCGAGGCTGAGCATCAGCCTCGATCACAATTCGTCAATGACGCGCGTGCGTCAAGATTCTGCTTCGCAAGATAACGACTAACCTGAGCCGCAAGGCTCTTGCGAAATGAGGCAGTACTTGGACCGCGCTCCCGAAAGGGAGCGTCGGCCGGGTTCTGTTCATTTCGTCCTTGGTCGGGGTCTTGCGAGCAGCTCTGGTTTGACGCTCCTCTCGTTTTTTAAGGGGAGTCGAAGGATCAGTTCCCTCCATGAGACTCCTCCATGTCTGACATCTTTTGTTGCGACCGTGTGCATCCAGGGAGACTGGTATGCGTGCGGTGATCGAACCGTCCCCCAGCCTGCCGAGGTTGCAGCGGCTTTTCCGAACGATGTTGTTGGCGCGGGAAGTGGACCGCGTCGAGCGAGAACTCGTTCAGCGGGGACTGGCGTTTTTTCATGTGTCGGGAGCAGGACATGAAGCGCTCGCGGTCTTGGCCGACTTTCTGACGCCGGATGACTGGCTGCATCTGCATTATCGAGACAAGGCGTTGTTGTTGGCTCGTGGGTTGCCGGTCGAAGAGTTCTTTCGCAGCTTGCTGGGCCAAGCCGATTCGCATTCAGCGGGCCGGCAGATGAGCGCTCACTTTTCCGCGCCACATCTGCGGGTGCTGAGCATGGTCGGCCCGGTTGGCAACAACGCACTGTAAGCCGTGGGAGTCGCCGCCGCCGTGGCGGACGCTGCCGTTTCCAAAGTAACCCGAAGCGTGAGCGAGGGACGATTCCACGCTGGATCCCCCGATTCCCTCGCTGACGCTTCGGGTTACTTTCTGACTGCTGAATCTACTTCTGGGAGCGTTGCCCACGGGCAGCCCATCGTCGTCTGTTCGGTCGGCGACGGCAGGACGCAGGAGGGTGAGTTCTACGAAGCGGTCGCCGAATCGGTGCGCAGTCACTTGCCAGTTCTGTTCGTGATTGAAAACAACCGCTACTCGATCTCGACCTCCACGGCAGGCAAAACGTTTTTCGATCTGCCGCAACATGTCGGACGCTGCCAGCGTCCGACGGACATTGCCGACGAGTTCTTCGGCCTACAAATTCACCACGTCGATGGTGCCGACCTCGACGCGCTAGAAGTCGAGTTGAGTCGTCTGGTCAAGCAAGTGCGAACGACTCGCGGTCCGGCCTTGGTGGTCGTGCATGTCGAACGGCTGAGCGATCACACCAACGCCGATGACGAGTCCTCGTATCGCGCCCCGCACGACATCGCCACCGGCCGAGCGACCGCCGATCCGATTCGATTGCTCGAAGACCGTCTGCTGCGCGACGGTGTGTCCGCCGCAACGCTGCGCACAATTCGCGAACAAGTCATCGCCGACGTGGGGCAGGCGGCGTCAGACGTAGCCACGCTCGCCAGAGCATGGGCGGTTTCGTCGGTGCCCCCACGTTCTGGAGAACGTGGCTACATCAATGCGCCCCGTTTGCCAGTTGATGTCAAACCCCCGTTCCCCGCTGCGATGGTCTCTCGCACCGAGTACCTCGGCAACGCCTCGTTGCCGCGCTTGACGATGCGTGAGTCGCTCAATGCCACGTTGCGGCATCAACTGCGAACCGATGCGCGAGTCATCCTCGTCGGCGAGGACATCGAAGACCCGAAGGGAGATGTCTTCGGAGTCACGCGCGGATTGAGCACCGAGTTCCCCGGCCGTGTGCTGAACTCGGCGTTGTCCGAATCGACGATCGTCGGGACCAGCATTGGCCGAGCACTCGCGGGGCAACAACCGGTTGCATTCATTCAGTTCGCCGATTTCCTGCCGCCGGCGTTCAATCAGATCATGTCGGAACTCGCCAGCATGTTCTGGGGGCCTGTCTGGAATTATGTGTCAGGCGGAATTTGCTGAAGCGTTTGTGTTCAGTTGAGTATTTTTGGCATTCGTCCTTCGAAGAGGATGGCGAAGTGGTTGAGCGCCTCTTTCCACTTCGGGATGGGCATTGTCCATTTCTTCGAGGCTTCGAGGATGGCCATGTCGATCAGCTTCAGTGCC
>JANNDA010000888.1:0-8763 GCA_031387195.1 Planctomyces sp.
CGGTCAATCGCTCCGAGTTTGCGGTTGTACGGCCGATGCTCGCCCGTCAGGAAATAGCCGACCTGCGAGTAGAAACCAGGGAAGTACGCATTCTTGCCGTTCGTCCGGTTAGCCCACAGAAACTGCGCTTCCGTTTGCCAGGAGAACGCCCCTTCGACCCACAACAGTTCGGTGCCCAGCAGTTGATAGTGGTTGATCCCAGATTTGGTGTTGGTGGGACTGAGCGATCCGGTGTCGACGAAAAACGGCACACCGTTGAGTGCTCCCGGCACGGCTTGCCCCGATGTGCCGGGAAGTAAGGCTCCGGGTTGCTCACCGACGAAGTATTCGGGGATGGTGCGGAAGCGAGCGGTATGATCCTTCGGTGCGACGTAGTTGTAGGCGAGGCCGGTGTGCAGATAGCGGCTGCCGTTGGCATCATCATCCCACCACGGCAGCGCGGTGATGCGACCGACTCCCGCGTAGCCACCATTGTCCGCCAGCGATTCGCCGAACTGATCTTGTCCTGGCCGATACACCGACGCAGCCCAAGTCATTCGTTCGTTTTCGGACCAGTCATAGAAGCCGATCGCCATGTGTCGGAACGGCGCGAACGACTGAAACAACAGCGACCGCTCGGCGAACGTCGTGTACCGGAAGCTGCTGACCACTTCTAACGAGAACGACTGCTTCCATTGCCCGACGCGGACGTTGCCCAGGACCGGGACTTTTGTCAGCTCCATCCAAAGATCGGTGAAAGTTGGTCGGCCGGGAAACGCGAAATCCATTTGGAGAAAGTAGTTCATGTTCGGCAGCACCGAGCCGTTTGCCGACAGTCGTGCCCGACGAAAGCTCGCACCGTCTTGGATGTCGCCGGTGGCTGATGTGGCGGAGACTCCCAAACCAAGTTGTACGTCTTTGACCGCCGCGCGATTTTCTTCCGACTGATTAAACCAAGCTGAATCGGCTTGAAACACGCCATGAATCTCAATGGTCGGATACTTCGGCTTTGAGGCCGCATCACGCATTTGGTGAAGCTCGGAACGCAGAGTTTCAAGTTGCTGCTGAATCGACGGCGGGTCGAAATTGACCGCGTTGGCTTCTATGACTTCATTCGGTGACTGCGCGAGATTGAATAGCGGTGGTGTGCCAATTTCTTCCTGAGCGTTGGCGGTCGTGGCCCAGCTCATGGTGGCCAACAAGACGAAGCACGCCAGCATTTGAGAATCGAATCGAAATTGCATTGGCATTGTCCTTGCCCAGTTTGAGCGCGACGTTGGAGCACAAAGCCTGTATCTGAGCCCAACCGACGAAGAAAACTGAGGTGGGAATTGCGAGAGGGGAATCTGCCAGACGGCAGGATTGACGGGGCGAGCGATGTACTCGGCCTCCGTCGCAGCCATCAAGAGGGCTTAAGCGGCAATGACAGGATTGTGAGCACGAAGTCGGCAAGTTTGCGGCAACAACGGCAGCTTCCGCCGACTGCGATGCGGTCACGCGGCTTCGGATTCCGCAAGCTCGGACTTTAACGGCCGGATGCGGCGAAGACGCTCAGCCAACGGCAGGTCTTCCAGCGTTTGCAGGCCGTACAGCTCCAGGAATTTCCGCGTCGTTTCGTATAGGAACGGACGGCCCAGAGAATCATCTTCGCCGGCGATGCGAACCAGTTCGCGTTCCATCAACTGCTTGAGCATCTCGGCCGATTGCACGCCGCGCACCGCTTCCAAATCGGCCCGCGTCAACGGTTGGCGGTAGGCGACAATCGCTAACGTTTCCAGCATCGGCGGGGTCAACTTCAACGCCAATTGTCGTTGATGCAGCTTGTCGAGCCACAGCACGAATTCGCGGCGAGTCAGTAAGCGATAACCGGTCGCGATACGCTCAATGCGAAAGGATGAATCACTGGCGTCATACGCGGCGTTGAGTCGGTCGATGAGTTCCTGCGCATCCGTGACATCCGCCAACGTGGCGAGTTGCAGCAAGCGTTTCAACGGGACCGGTTCATCCGCCACGAAGAGCGCCGCTTCGACGCGAGCCATCTTCGGCGTGCGCTGACGCAGATCGCTGACCGCTGATTGAGCCGAATCAGACTGCGTTGAGCGACTGCGGAAGAAATTCCAAACAAATCCGTTGGGTGACGGCGACTGAGATGAGTGAGAGTTGACGGTGCCCCAGTTTTTCCTGACTCCGTCTTGAAGCGTGATGTGCATAGTCCGCCCTCGCTATCGGCGTCGCGTCCAATCGTCGATCTGTCGCAACACGAGTTGAACCGCTTGTAACGGCTCCGAAGATTCTGCCTCGAAGCGACGAGTGATCCGCGAATCCTGGTCCGGTGAGAATTCGCAAGCGAAGTAGAAATCGCCGTTGTCACGGCCGGGTTCCAAACGAAATTTGTGAATCCCCAGTTCGTTCAATCGTTGCACCGCGCGACGCCACGTCAGACCGTCACTCGACGATGTCTTCGACGTCGTTGATGCCCGCTGTGTTTGATAACTCGCCGGTATCGCCAGCGGTTGATTGTGTGACGTCGCTTGATCGGTAGGTCGCAGGTCAACGAAGTTTGGTGTTTCAGCATCCGGCCCAAAGAGATCGGACAGATCTTTGTGAGCGGCGGTCAGTGATGGTCGCAACCCAATGGACTCGACGGTCTCCGTTTTTTCGACATGAATTGGCCGGCTTTCCGGACGACTGTGTCCGCTCGGGCGGAACAGATCGTTCAAGCTGTCTTCGCTGGTACTCTCTAAGCGGTGCGATGAGTTCGCTGCGATGAGAGTGGTTGAAGCAATCGACTCGCCCACACCTTTTTGTCGCAGAACCTTATGACGCTCCTGTTTCTGATCGTCCTCGCTCACCGATGAGGCGATCACGGGAACGAACTGCGGGACTCCGAAGACCGCCATCAGCGGGATGGCCACCAACGGTAGAGTCAACATCAGCGTAGGCAGCGGATTACCGGAACGGGAACGCATCCTTGCGCACCTCCATACTCGGACTCGGGCAGACTCGGATTCGGGCGAGCCTCGCGTCCTGCGAGGCTCATTCGGGGGTGGGACTGTAGGCCAATCTTAACAAACGCCTCAACGGCAGTTTTCGCCGATGAGAGATTAACGAAAGCATCACGCCACTTGCGAAGCCTGGGCCAATTGCCGACCACTCTCGCACGCAGTGAAGAGAAATCGTGACAGTGGCTGACAAACCTTTCTGATCGAATCACACGCAACGATTGGCAAGCATGACGATGTGTGATTCCGATCGGAGCGGTGTTGGGCAATGCAGCGATCATTCCTGCTCTCCCGATACCAACAGCAGCGGGTCTGTTCTTGGCGGAGTACGCCAGGCAAACCTTCGGAACACTCAGTTGGAAGCCTTGTGTCTCGATGGTCGCCCAGTAGCATCCACGCCTCTTCGCTGGGACGCATTCCAGGAAGGAATGCACCTCACATGCAGAAATTGAAAAGGAGTTGTGTCGTTATGAGCCTCCACGAAATCACTCATCGTCGCGAATTTTTGAAACTGGCCACTGCATCTGCCGCACTGTGGCTGCCGAATTGGACACTCGCCGACGATGCCCCAAAGGTGGCGAAACGCAATGATGCGACGACCGGCGATACCCAAAAATTGGGAACCGCGATCAAGCTTGCGAAAGAAGCCCTGGAAAACCTGAAGAAGATCAAGGACTACGAAGCGACCTTCACCAAGAAGGAAGTCGTGGGCAACAAGCTGATCACGTCGGAGATGTTCGTCAAATTCCGCGAGGAACCCTTCAGCGTTTACATCAAGTACCTCAACCCGCACTCTGGCCGCGAAGTCATCTATGTCGCCGGGCGTAATAAGGGCAAGTTGTTGGCTCACGCCGATGGTGTCGCGTCGATCATCGGAACACTCAAGCTGGCAACCGACAGCAAAGACGCGATGGAAGAAAACCGTTATCCGATCACGATGTTTGGCATGTCGAACCTGCTGGTGACACTGGTTCAACAATGGGAAACAGAAGAAAAACAAAACGACGCGGTCGTCAAGTTCTTCCCCAATGCGAAGCTCGAAAAAGTGGAATGCAAAGTCGCGGAATCGAGTTACCCGAAGCAGGTGCCGCACGCGAAATTCCACATGACACGGCTCTACATTGCCAAGGACAGCGGCCTGCCGGTTCGCGTCGAGCAGTTTGGATTCCCAGTCGCCGGTCAACAGCCGCCGATCATTGAGGAATACAACTACGCGAACATCAAGACGAACGTTGGTTTCACCGATGCCGACTTCGATCACAAGAACAAAGCGTATGGCTTCTAGGGCGGCGTCTGCCCCCGGTTCTGCGGCGAGCACTGCTCGGACATCAGTTTGAATGACAAGTGAAGGAACGGTGAGCGATTTGCTCACCGTTCCTTTTTGCTTTTTCGTGCGACCTGCAAGCATCCGCAGCGATCAGTAGAATCTCGCGTAACTTCACGAGACAGGCGAAATGAAATGATTGTCGTCTTTCGCTCCGCGAAAGAACGTCCTTTCGCGGAGCGAAAGGCGACACTGTTAGTGCCATTGGGGAGACGGTTGAAGTGGCAGCCACTGAAGCTCAATCACAGTCGATGATCATCTCGTCTGATTCTACCGAACTGCGTCGCAGGGTTGCGGATGTTCGTCGTCGCGGACAGTTGGTTGGTTGTGTGCCGACGATGGGCGCGTTGCACGCCGGGCACATCAGCTTGGTGGAACGGGCTCGCGCCGCATGCGGGTTCGTGATCGTCACACTGTTTGTGAATCCCACTCAGTTCGGGCCGCAAGAGGATCTGCAAAAGTATCCTCGGCCATTTGACGCCGATTGCGAAAAGTGCCGAGCAGCCGGAGTCGATTTCTTGTTCTGTCCGGCATCCGACTCGATGTACCCGGCGGGTTATTCCACCTTCGTCGAGGTTCAAGGGCTGACCGACCAATGGGAAGGAGCGGTGCGGCCGGGGCATTTTCGTGGCGTGACAACGATCGTGACCAAACTGCTCAACCTCACGCAGCCGGACAAAGCGTACTTCGGCCAAAAGGATTTTCAGCAGCAGGCGGTCATTCGCCGGATGTGTCGCGACCTCGATCTGCCGACCGAAATCATCACTTGTCCGACGCTCCGCGATCCGGACGGATTGGCCATGAGCAGTCGCAACGTGTATCTCAGTCCGACGGAGCGAACAGCAGGGTTGTCGTTATCGCGAGCGTTGTGTGTGGCTCGCGACAAAGTCCGCGCGGGAGAGACCGACCTCAGCGCGATTCGACTGGCTCTGCGAGCCGAAATGGAACAGACTCCCGGCGTCAGCGTCGACTACGCGACGATGGCTGATCCGGAGAGTTTGGTGGAGTTGACCGAGTTCGCACCGCGCATGGTGGCGTTGGTCGCGGCTCGCGTTGGGCCGACTCGGCTGATTGACAACATGCTGATTCCGTGACGTGATTCGCGACAAAGGATTGAAGCCCATGCGGCCCGTTTTGTTCCGCATTCCACTGGATGGAGCACTCGATCTCGGCCCACTTGGCAAGTTGCCGATCTTTGGGTTTGGATTGCTGTTGGGCCTCTGGTTGGCCGTCGGATTGTTCGTCTGGTTTCGCCTTCGACGAGCCGGAAATACGGCTCCCCTTCCGGGTGACATTGTCACGTTTTGCTTGCTCAGTGCGGCGATCGTCGTTGCTCCGAGGTTCACAGACTCGATCCCGATTTTCGGATACGGCGTGATGATGTGCTTGGGTTTCGTCTCGGCCACGATGCTGGCCAACGTGCGCGCAGCGAAAGCGGGCTTCGCTCCGGAGACGATTTGGGATTTGACGTTTTGGTTTCTGCTTTCTGGCGTCGGCGGCGCGAGGTTGTTCTATCTCATCCAACATGGCGGCAATGTCTTCGCAAAGTGTGAGACAGCCGGAGACTACTTAAAGGCTGCGATCAATCTGCCGGATGGTGGATTAGTTTTTTATGGAGGTTTGATCCTCGGAGCAGCAGCTTACGGTTGGTTCTGTCACACGCGGAAACTCCCCGCCTGGAAACTGGGTGACATCCTGGTGCCCTCTGTTTTCCTGGGCATCGCCTTTGGACGTGTCGGCTGTTTTTTATATGGCTGTTGTTACGGCGATCGCTGCGATCTCCCGTGGGGCGTCGAGTTTCCGAAGTGGATGGAATTGGGCAAGGCGATCGCTCCGGACCAATTCAGCGTTCCGTTCAAATCTCAATGGGATCGCGGCTTCATCACAGCAGACGCCGCCGCCACACTGCGAATTCACCCGACACAGCTTTACAGCGCGATCGACGGTTTTTTGTTGTGCCTGCTGACACTCGCGTACTACCCGGTGCGCGGTCGTGATGGATCGGTCATCACCTTGGGATTGCTCACATATCCGATCACACGATTCTTGATCGAACGCCTGCGTGGGGACGAAATGGGGCAGTTCGGCACGTCGTTGACGATCGCTCAATGGATCAGCATCGCGATGTTCGTGGGCGGAATTGCGTTGGCGATCAGCCGTCCGCCGGTGCTAAAGCGAACTGCCGAAGATATCGTACCCTCAAAATTAACCCGCAGCGCGAGCGAGGGCGGACGCTTTACAGCGCGATGAATTCAGAGTCTCTTGGAGCACCCGCCCTCGCTCACGCTGCGGGTTATTTTTGCGGCTTCGCCGCGCTACGACCTTTTGCCGCCTCTGTGAAACACACCCATCTTGGACGAATCGCAATCCGCCCGCAGTGACCAAGAACTGATCGCCGCCTCATTGGCACGCGACACGGCCGCGTTTGGCGAGTTGGTCTCGCGCTATCAGAACCGGTTGTATCACTCGCTGGTACATGTGGTCGGTTCGGCGGAGGATGCGAAGGATGTCGCTCAAGAGGCGTTCACGCTCGCGTTCCAAAAGCTGAGTTCATTTCGTGGCGAGTCCCAGTTCTATTCGTGGCTATTTCGGATCGCGTTGAATGCCAGCGTCAATTTTCGTCGCAAGAACCGTTCGCTGGGACAATCCATCGAAGCGACCAAAGAGCGGATCGGCAGCGAGCCGTCTGACGGTCGCCTCGACACCGCGCCAGAACAACCGCTCGAACAAGCCGAACGTCAGCAGATTGTCCGCGAGGCGCTCGCGCAGATGACCGAGGAGTTCCGCGTACCGCTGGTTCTGGCCGAGATGGAAGAGATGAAGTACGACGAAATCGCTGCGATGCTCCAATGCCCGATCGGCACCGTCCGCAGTCGCATTCATCGCGGCCGCGCTGAGCTACGCGACAAACTCCGACGTCTGTTGAAGAACGAAGAAGACGTTTAGGACTGGCGCATCAACAAGTGTCGCATTTGTAGGACGGGCACTCTTGCCCGTCACCGAGCGAACGACGGGCAAGAGTGCCCGTCCTACGACACATCCGCAAGCCAAACGCGAACAACGCGGTGGCGATGTAAAACTGGTAGGACACAACCGTCAGCAACATCGCGGGAGTTGCCACGGCGGGGGTCATTCCGAACTTGGCGTAGCCGGGAATTAAGAATCGCCAAACGGTGTACGGTGACAACACCACGAGTAACACAGTGGCGCAAACGACGAACATGTTTGGCGACGGGACTCCGGTAGCGGAGTGTTTCCACAGAGCAATCAGCGGCAGTATGGCCAGCAGAAAATAGTGGTCCCAGGTGATCGGTGAGATCAACAGCATCAAGCCGATCCAGAGGGAGAAAGCCGAGTCATGGTTGCTTGGCGTGCGGCCGCGGGCGGTGGCTCGCCAAGCCAGCGTGACTCCGACCGCGCTGAGCGTGATCCATAACACGCGAGCGAACTCCGGCCAGCGCAGCAGCGGAGTTGTTTGACCGAAGGCTCCGTCG
Organism: Planctomyces sp.; assembly: GCA_031387195.1. Classification (GTDB taxonomy): domain Bacteria; phylum Planctomycetota; class Planctomycetia; order Planctomycetales; family Planctomycetaceae; genus SXKJ01. The sequence goes on from JANNDA010000888.1 coordinate 7,800, forward strand.
AAGAGCCGCGTCAGAAAGCCCAGCAGCGAAGCGTTCGGCCAGGTGTCGCAGAAGCGATTGGCTTGTGGCATCACCACGGTCAGGTAGTCGCGGATCGCATCCAGACCCAGAACTCCCGCAGCGGCAATGTTGAAAAGCACGCAACTGCCAGCGGCGGCCAACGCCCCTTTCCACTGTCGTCTCGCGAGAAAGAACAGGACCAGCAGTCCGGGAAACAGTTTCAACGCGGTGGCGGTGCCGAGGCAAACTCCGGAAAGCATCGGTCGCTCATGTCGGCTGGCCAGCCATCCTCCGGTCAGCAATAAAAACAGCAAGCCGTTGAGTTGGCCGTGCATGATCTGAGCTTCCAGGACGGAACTCGACAGAATCAGGCCGCTGACCAAAAGTTGTTCGGATCGGCTCAGGTCAAATCCGTGGCGGCCCATCAAGCCGACCAGCGCGAGGGCCACGCACACCAGCGAAATGAGATTCCAGGTCCGTAGCCCGGCGCGATAACTCAACGAACCAAATGGCAGCGCGATCAACACGGCTGCCGGGGGATGAGCGTTGAAATGCAGATCTCCCGGACGCGCCTTGGGCAGGTGAAATGGGATCGATTCGCGCATGTCTTGATAGACCGGGCGACCGACTTGCCAGTTGCGAGCCGAGGTCCATTCCTGCACGAAGTCTCGCAAACTTCGGTCGTGGGTCGTGAACAGTCGCGTGATCTGCAGCGTTCCGAAAAGGCAGAGCACGATGCCGACCAAACCCAGCCACGAGGCGGTGAGGCGGCCTTCGTTCGTGGAGACGTCGTCGATCGTGGTGGCTGTGGCAGACATGGGGCAATTTCATGCACCGATTGTGCCATTCATACCGTAGCTCAGGCGGCTCGCCTGAGTGGCGTCGCTAACGCCTGACATCGGTGATACCGCGCGCGGCGGACATTGACACGATCCCCACCGGGCTTGCCTCGGTGGCTCGCGGG
>JANNDA010000915.1:0-3323 GCA_031387195.1 Planctomyces sp.
ATAATTCAACAAGTTGAATGGCAACACCGGGGACAGCCGAGTCAGAAAGACAATCTTGAAAGCATGATCGACGACCGCTTGATCGAGTGCTCGAAATCGTGCGTCACCGGCGACCTTGTGCTCAATGAACTGTCGCAACAACGTCCGGCCGGCCAGAAAGGTCACGCTGGCGGCAACCGTGCTCCCCAACGAAACGGCGATCACCCCTTTGACGAATCCGAAAACGAAGCCACCGGAAATCGTCAGAAACGGAGCCGGAAAGAAGAGCAAGCTGGATGGCGTATAGGCCAGCGCCAACCACAACAGCCCGATGTTGCCTTGTGCTCGCAACGCATCCACGAGCTTCACGGTCAGCTCGCGAACGTCGATGCCCGATCGAGTCGCCCCCACAACCGCGATCAGCACGGCGAGCAAGACAATCGCGGTGACGGCGGCGAGACGAGACTTCATCAAGAACACTTTCCATAAAAAAATCAGGCGAGCGGGGCGGCGTCAGCCCCCCGGTTCAGCGGTAGTACCATCTGGGCTGACGCCGCCTTGCTCGGCGAACTTCCCCAAAGCGGCGAGGATCGTCAGCATCTCGACCTCCCGTTGCAAACCTGAGAGGTCAACATGCCACCAATTTCTGAAACATTTCCTCGTCGCGATCTATTCCGCATCGTCGGAGCCGCCGCAGTTGCGTCGATGATCGGACGCTCGATGATCCGCGCGGATGAGCTGATCGCTCGACCGCAGATCGGCTTCAGCTTGTACGGCATGAAGAGTCTGGCGACTGCTGACGCGCTGCGAGTCTGTTCCGAGATCGGTTACGAGTGCGTGGAACTCGCGGCAATGGCCGACTGGCCTTGTGCGCCAGAGAAGCTCTCGGCTGATCAACGACGCGAGATCAAACAGCAGCTTGCCGATCGCGGACTCAAGCTGGCGGCGATTATGGAGAACTTGCCCTTGGCCGTTGATGGCGAGGCTAACGGCAACAACCTCGACCGGTTGAAGCGTGCGATGCAACTCGCCCGCGACATTGCTCCAGATCAAACGCCGCTTCTCGAAACAGTCCTCGGTGGTTCGCCCGACAAATGGCCGATGCTCAAAGACAAATTCCTCGAACGCCTGCGCGACTGGGGGCGAGTCGCGGTTGAGAATGACTCGATCATCGCCATCAAGGCTCACATCGCCGGAGCCTTGCACCTTCCGCAAGATGCCGCCGACGTTGTGAAGGCGATCGACTCGAAGGGAATACAACTCACGTACGACTTCAGCCACTTTCAGCTTCGCGACGTGCCACTCGCTGACTCTTGGCAGGCGATGTCCGAGCGGACTCGATTCGTGCATGTCAAAGACGGACGCGGTAAGCCGGGCGCGTTTCAGTTTCTGCTTCCGGGTGAAGGGACGACCGACTATGTGGAACTTTTCCGCCTGTTCAAAGCCAGCCGCTACACCGGCCCGGTCATGGTGGAAGTGAGTGCTCAGATCAGTTCCAAGCCAGGCTACGATCCAATCGCCGCCGCGAAGAAAAGCTGGCCCGTGTTGCGTGACGCCAGAGAACAAGCCAGCCGATCAAAAGGATGATTCGTGGAACCTCGCGAACCGATTGAACTCCCCGTTGAGCACATTCCGAATTCTGACGTCGTACCGAACCTACGCAGGTTCGAGTTCCAGTTCGGCGGCTCCCCCGTCGATCGACCTCGCCAATCACGTCGTCCGCGAGTCGTCTTGCCGCTGCTGCTGTTCGTCGCGACTTGCGTCAGCACGTTTGTTGTCGGCGGAGAGATGTTTGGCGAAACCGTCACCGTTCGGCAATTGGTTGAACTAGATGATGGTCAGCGTCTCTTTCGGCTGGTGCCAGTCCCCGATTGGGGAGCGGCAAAAACCTGGGCCAGTGGCCTGAAATACTCGGCCGCGTTGATGGCCATTCTGTTGGCTCACGAGATGGGACATTACCTGCAAGCACGGCGATATGGAGTCCCAGCAAGCTGGCCGTGGTTCATTCCAATGCCCTCACCACCGATGGGAACGATGGGGGCGGTCATCGTGCAAGCCTCCGGCTATGCGGATCGCAAACAGCTCTTTGACATCGGCATCTCCGGGCCGCTGGCGGGTTTGGTGTTGGCCTTACCCATTTGCGTGGCTGGTTTGCAAAACTGCGAAGTGCGAGTTCCCGAACCGGGCCAATCCACAATGGCGTTCGGTGACCCATTGATCCTGCAATGGCTCGCTAATTGGGTCGTTGGACCGCGACCTCCCGGAGCCGAATTATGGATGAACCCGTTCTTGCACGCCGGCTGGGTGGGCCTCTTTGTGACGGCGCTCAATCTCATTCCGATCGGTCAGTTGGATGGCGGACATATCCTTTACTGCTTGATCGGTCGCAAGGCCCACGCGATCGCTCGCGGGCTGCTGTGGTCAGCGATCGCTTACATGATCGTCACCAGAAACTGGTCTTACGCAGTCATGGTGTTCTTGTTGGTGATGATGGGGGCCAAGCATCCGCCGTCGCGAGATGACTCAGTTCCACTCGGCCGATTTCGACAAATGCTTGGCTGGGTCACGCTGAGTTTCATCTTCGTCGGATTCACTCCGGTACCGATTTCGACCGAAGTTCAGCCCCCCGCCGAAAAGCTCAATGAGCAAGCCGCACGACCGTAGCACAGGCGGCTCGCCTGTGCCTTCTACGAACCGCAAGCAGGCGAGCCGCCCGCTCTACGGCGTATTCCAAAAATGAAGCTCGCCCAGCGAGTCGCCACAGATGAGCGTGCGGCCGTCGTGGCTGATGCAAGTCGTCACCGGGACGGCATCCGAGACCTCGAAGAACTTCGTTGTCTGACCATCGGCAGCCCAAAGGCGAACAACACGATCGCGGCCCGCCGTGAGCAAGTTGCCGCTTCCATCGAACGATGCGGCGAGCACTCCGTTTCGCAGTCGGCCATAGACGCCCTCGCCGCGTTTCGGCGGATGAGCATTTGGTTTTGAGATCGCCGGCCAGCCATCGACCGTATCCCACCAAATGACGACGCCGTCTTCGCCCGCCGTCGCCAGCACGCGACTGTCATTGCGCCAGTGCAGCGACGGAACCGACGCCTTGTGTTCGGCCAGCGTCAGCAGGATGCCGCCGCTCTTCGGTTCCCACAGATGCAAGCCGCCGGAGCGATCCGCCGTCGCGAGCTTGTTGCCATCGGGACTGAAGCCGAGCGCGGTGATCCAATCCGTGTGCCGAGTCAGCTTGTACTTCAACGTACCGTCGCTCGTGCCATAGACCTTCACGACTTTGCCCGAGCCGCCAATCGCCACCAACTGCTGATCGGGACTGAGATCGGCCGCGAGGACCG
>JANNDA010000917.1:0-1943 GCA_031387195.1 Planctomyces sp.
GGCGACGTAATCGGCAAACTTTGGCCAGTTTGACATTCAGCAAACTTCCGGGGTCAGACCCCTGTCTGGAGGACAACATCTTGACCCAGTCTTGGGGTTTGGCCTACATCCCCCGCCCTCTCGAAACGCTCCAATTCCCCGTGAACTCTGCCGACCGATGGAACGTCGCCAACAATTCCGAATCCCCCCGGTGCTGGCGTGGACGCTGTTAATGGCGTTGGCGGTTGTGCTGCTGTTTTATGAATTGGGTGACTTTCGATCGTTGGGATCACACGAAGCGGTCGCCGCCGTACCGGCTCGTGAGATGCTGAGTACCGGGGACTGGATTGTGCCGCGGTACGCCACCGTCCCACGGTTACAGAAACCCCCGGTTGTGTATTGGCTGATCGCCATCAACGGCTGGCTGCTGGGGTCGTTCGATGAGTTCGTGGTCCGATTGCATTCGGCATTCGCGGCGCTCGGCTTGTTGGGGCTGATGAGTCTTTGGGTCGCTCGCTGGTACGGTCGTGAAGCGGCGTTCGGCGCGGCGTTGATGCAAGCGACTTCAATGTGGGTTTTGAATTACGGCCGGCGCGCGGAAGTTGACATGTTCTTGTGCTTGATCATCTCTCTGGCGTTGTACTTGGTGGCGACTCAACCGGATGCAGAACTGGCGTCGCGGCGACGGTTGCGTTGGTTGGGCATCCTGTCGTTGTTGGGGCTTTCGTGGATGTGCAAGTTCCATTACGGGCCGGCGATGGTGCTCGGTCCGACTCTGGCCTATTGGGTGATGCAACGCCGTTGGCGGAACTTTCTCGATCTGTTCAACCCGTTGGGGATCATGGTCTTGTTGGCCTGCGTGGTGATTTGGCCGTGGCTGGTATGGCGTCAATTGCCGGAAGCGATGTCGATCTGGAAAGCGGAGACCATTGGTCGAGCGGTGGGTGAGCTGGGACGCGATGCCTGGTGGTTTTATCTCCCGAACATCGTCGCGCTCACTTTGCCGTGGTCGTTGAATGTGTTGCTGGCGATTTCGGGCAGTTTGCGTCGAGGGTGGCAACAAGGGGACGAGCGCGAGCGCTTCATCTGGACATGGTTGGTCGTGGATCTGGGGCTGGTTTGGCTCTCACCGGATAAGCATGAAAACTATCTGCTGGCCGCGATGCCGCCGATCACCTTGTTGGCCTGTCAGTCCTGGGCTTGGTTGGCCGCGATGATGCGGCGCGGCGCGGTTCATATTCCGAAGTTTGCTCCGCTGATTGGTGGGCTGGCGTCTGTGGCCTTGGGTCTGTTTTTGTTTGTGCGCATCGCACCGCGTTGGCCGACAGCGCAAAGTGACCTGCAACGAGCGGCCATTTGTTTGGCAACGACGTTGTCGATGGCCAGTTGGTGGTTGCATCGACGTCATTGGCCAGCGGCTGGCTGGACCACATTCGCGGGATTACTGGGCTGCTATCTGCTCATCATCACGCCGTTGATGAGGGCTCAGGACCGTCGGCTGCCGACTGCCGAGTTCGCACAGCAACTGCGACGCGAGGTGCTGCACGCCCAGTCGATTTGCATGTTTGGCGTGGGTGGCGTGCTGCCGGGAATGAACCCGGTGGTGTATTACCTCGACGACCCCGTGTGCCGTGCAAATACGACAGCCGAGCTGAGCCAGCAACTTCAAAAACGCTCCGAATTGTTGGTGATCATCGAGCAGAGAAACTTGCAGGCTTTGACTGCGATCGGCGACGTCGAAGAACTCGCTCACATGCCACCGACCCCGCAGGATTCCCGCGAACCGCCGCTAGCCTGTGTTCGCCTGCGGACACGAGTTGCGGAGATCGCGACTGCACCTGAGCCGAAATGATTCATGGTTTCATACAAGCCCGAAGCGCAAGCGAGGGAATGCGGCGAACTTCTCTCGCTTGCGCTTCGGGCTTGTATGAAACAGAACTTCTCTCGCTTGCGCTTCGGGCTTG
>JANNDA010000921.1:0-2996 GCA_031387195.1 Planctomyces sp.
CCCACTTTGGTGGATAAGACAAACTCACCGCGCCGGTGCGACAGGAATCGACCGATCCGCTCCTCGCTCGTCCCATAGGCCGGAGCCGTGTCGATCAGATTGATCCCGGCATCCAACACAGCGTTCAACAGCCGTTCGGTCGTCAAGTCGTCCGGCAGATCGTAAGGCTGTGGGTATTTGATCTGTTCATTCCGCCCGATTTTGAAAGAGCCGAATCCCAAGGGAGTGACTTCGAGCCCGGTCTTTCCCAGCGGTCGCGTTTGCATCAGACGTCTTTCTGAGGGTTCGTTCAACTTCGCTGTATTTCTCGCGGAGACCGATATCATGCTCCGCCACGATGAGCACTAATGATCCAATTTGGTTGCGAGATGGTCAGGGGATTCCGCCGCAGATTCGGTGGACGTTCTCCACCGAGGCTCCGTTGGTGGCCTTGGAAATGGGCCGCGAGTCGGGTGAGATCGTGGCGGCCGATTCGATAGGCGGGTTGTATCGCATCGACCGTCGCGGACAACTGCTGACTCTGTCGCGCGGATTGAAAGGGGTCCGAGCCCTGGCGTGGTCGGATACTGCCGCAGCCGGAGCGGCGATCGTTGGCGAGAAAAAAGTTTTTCGCTTGAACGCGAAGTTGGAGGCGGAATGGTCGGTCGGCTTACCGGAACCGGCGTTGGCTATCGCAGTGACTCCCTTCGGACGTCAGACCGCGATCAGTCTGGCCAACGGCGGCAACTTGGTACTCGGCCAAGAAAGCGAACAGCTCAGTGTGTTTGAAACCATGCGACCGCTGAAGTGGATTCAGTTTCTGGCCTCTGAGGCGGTGTTGATCGGAGCGGCGGATTACGGCCAGATCTGTGCTCACCAATTAAACGGCCAGCCGCTTTGGAGCGAAAAGAGTTTCACCTCGCTGGGCGATATGTGCGCGGCCTCCGACGGTCAGACAATCTTGCTGGCGGGATTCAATCACGGCATTCAAGCACTCGACAGCGAAGGGGCGATGCGTGAGTCGTACCTGATTGAAGGGACCGTGTGTCGCGTGGCGTGCAGCTTCAACGCCGATCGCATCGCGGCTGCCACGCTGGAACGACACCTCTATTGGCTGGACTCTGACGGGCAGCTTTTGTGGGCGACGCAAGTCGATGAAGACATCCTGCGAGTGATCTGCGACCCGCTGGGCGAATGGCTTCTCTGCGGATTCAGCTCCGGCGAAATCATGCGGCTTGATTGGGAAAGCTAAGTCGGCCGGCCGATGGACTTCAGCCGGATTGAGAAAAATCGTCGTGAGCGGGAAGTAACGTCATGTCACTCGGTTGGATTCATTGGGACGCGCGACGCGCTTTGCGGCTGTGCTTACTAACCCGAAGCGTGAGCGAGGGCGAACGCTCCCAGTCGCTTCGAGTTCAGACGCTCCGAGCTCAGAGTCGCGTGAAGCGCTCGCCCTCGCTCACGCTTCGGGTGAGTGGGTTAATTGCGGTCCTGTTGACTCTGGCCGCTCATGTCACTGCCGAGGATGCGGTCGATGAGCCGACCGTTCGGCGCTGGGTCGCTCGCTTGGATGCGGATCGCAAGGCCGATCGTCTGCAAGCGGAAGAAGAACTGCTGAAGCTCGGCCCGGCGGCGTTGAAGTGGTTACCGGAACCGGGGGTGCTCGGCAGCCGTTCGGCAGCGGAAGCGGTGAAAAAAATCCGAGTGAAGCTGGAGCGACGGAAGGCGGAGACGGCGGTCGAAGCGTCGCTCCTGTCGATCGGCGGGATGCGGACTGTTGCCGAAATCGTACCGCGCTTGTCGCAGGACACCGGCAATCTGGTGAGCGCGGACGATCTTCCGATGAACCTGTTCGCGGGACTGGTTGAGTTGCCGGAGCGGCCGACGTTCTGGCAAGCGGTCGAAGCATTGAGCCGACAGCAGCCGGTGACGTGGTATTGCGAGGAAACGCCAGCGCGATTGTGGTTGCGACCGGTTGATCCAAAGCGCACCAACGCCGAATCGCCGACGGACCTTTTGGCCGCGACGACTTCCAAGGCGTTTCGCATCGCGCTGCGATCGGCTCGCCCACGCAGTGTCGTCGGGGAAGTGGAGGGGCAGTTGATGCGGCTGGACTTCGATGTCACCGCCGAGCCGCGATTGCGTCCGTTGTTCTTGAAGTGTGCTGCCGCCGATGTGCGGGTGACGGGGCTGCGCGAAACAATGCCGACCGACTCTCCGAAGCCAGAGACGTGGAAACCGTACTCGGCCGATTCAAAAATCGAACTGACGTTCGGTCAGGGGCGGCGGCAGTTGGCGTTTCCAGTCGATTACCGTTTGCCCGCTGGGGGTGGTTGGAAATCGCTGTCGGTGGTCGGCCAGTTGTTTTTGGAAACCGCCGCCGGTGAGGAGCCGATCGACTTTCCCGCTGGAGCCGATTCACGCGGTGTTTCACGTCGTCGCGGCGGCGTCCGGGTGAAGATCGATCATTGGGAAACCGATCCGAACACGAACGATCGCACGCTGACGATTCGTGCGACCGTGACCTACGACACCGGCGGAATGGCGTTCGAGTCGCATCGCTCGTGGATGCTTTACAACGTCGCCGGTTTGAGACTACCAAGCGAGAAGCAGCCGGCTGACGATTTGTTGAAGCCGACGCACGCGGAAAGCGACCTGCAACCGGACGGCTCGATCGCCGTGACGTATCGCTTCGAGAGGCTGCCGCGTACGGCCAACGAATATGGATTGCGCTATGTCGCGCCGACATTGGTTCTCGATGTGCCGGTCGAGTTCGAGTTCCGCGATGTGCCGTTGAGCCGCGGCGACAAATGAGACTGGCGAGCGGGGCGGCGTCAGCCCAATGGCACTCACTTTGAGCGGAATGGCGCTAGCCACCGGTGTCGTGGTGTTGATTTCCACCGCAAAAAACCGGCGGCTAGCGCCGTGCCGCTCACAAAGTCAGTGCCATTGGGCTGACGCCACCCGGCTCGCCACAAAACATTTCACTTCCGGCCCCGGTCCGCTTCCGCATTTTG
>JANNDA010000945.1:0-7031 GCA_031387195.1 Planctomyces sp.
CTGTGACATGATGACCTCATTGGGAGTGCGGCGAGTCAACGCCGCTTTTGGTACTGTGTAGCCAACCTCGCCCACATCGTGGGGAAATTCGCGTTCAACCCACGCTCTTGGCGAGCGTGGCTACGAAGTTTCTTATGTGGGTTCAGTTCGATTCATTTCGTCGCGGCGGAAGTTTGCTCGCGATCTCTTCAAGTTCTTTCACCGCGACATCGAATGCCGCTTGCGCAGCGTCCGATGGCTGAGCTTTCGTCTGACCGAGACGAGCACACTCCGCCGCGAGCACTTTCGACGCGGCTTGCACGCGGTCCCAATCTGTTTTCGGGAGATCAGTCTCCGCAGCCAGTTCCGGCAGCAACTCAGCGCTCTCGTGGAAATGCTCCAATTCGTGCTGAAAGTGTTTCGCGTCATCACGCGACGCCGCTTGAACCGCCCAGCGATATTGCTTGCGGACTCGCTTCACCACTCCTTCAAACGTGGGACGAGCACCGTGGTCGTGGTGATGCTCGTGTTCCGCTTCAGCTTGCGTTTCGGAACAGCCCGACATGAGCAGCGGCAGCAGAATGAACGGCACAAAAACGGCGAATCGCAACATGATCGGAATAACCTTTTGACGACGAATCCTCGCGAATGAACGAACCACGGAATCGCAGCACGAGGAACTACGACACCGGAATGGACTCCATGATTTGCCGAATCACCGGCTTTGGGTTGTCAGATTCAATCGCCAACCGCACGACCAGCACCGGTTCGGCCACGTCTTGCACGTCGTCGGGAGTGACGAACATTCGACGTTGCAGAAAAGCTGATGCTTGAGCCGCTCGTTGCCACGTCAGCAATCCGCGCGGGCTGACGCCCAGCGAAATGTCCGCGTGGTTGCGAGTCGCTTTGGCCAACTGGATCAAGTAACTCTGGACCGTCTCTTTGACCGCAATCGTTTCGACGAAGCGTTGCAACGCGCAAAGTTGGCCCGCTTCAAACACCGTCGGCGGGAATTCACGAGGCGGCGGCGCGACCGCCTCGGCGAGCATCGCCAGTTCGTTTTCGTCGCCCGGATAGCCGACGCTCAGCTTCATCGCGAAGCGGTCGAGCTGCGCTTCCGGCAGCGGATATGTACCGTGTTGGTCGTGCGGGTTCTGAGTCGCGATGACGAAGAACTCTTTGCTGAGCGGATACCGCAAGGCATCGACGGTGACTTGCCGCTCGGCCATCGCTTCCAAGAGCGCGCTTTGCGTGCGCGGTGTCGCGCGATTGATTTCATCGGCCAGCAGGATGTCCGAGAAGACCGGGCCGTTGCGGAATTCAAACTCGCGCGTCTTCTGGTTGAACAGGTTGAAGCCGGTAATGTCGCTCGGCAGTAAATCGGGCGTGCATTGAATGCGAGCGAACCGCCCGCCGATCCCTTCGGCCAGAGCCTTCGCCAGCGTCGTCTTGCCCAGGCCCGGCCGGTCCTCGACCAGCAAGTGCCCGCGCGACAGCAGGCAGATCAACACTTGCTCAATGACATCGGCCTTGCCCTTCAAGACGAAATTCAGTCGTTGACGCAGCGCCTCGACCGCATCGAGATGCTCGTCAAACGACTAAGCATCTTCAGATGGCGAGGTGGCGGAGATTTGTGGTTCGTCGATCAGAGCAGTCATTGGGATGCCTCAAAGTCGAAAACTATTTGGCGAGCCAGAGGCCGTGAGGCCCCGGACGAATTGCGAGCGACGTTCCGGGGGCTGACGCCCACCGGCTCGCCAACGATTTCAGCCATGCACGGGACATGACGATGTCTCCTGAATGAGTTGTCGGACGGTCCATCTTTGAATGGCGTGACGGCACAAGTCCGCCGGTTGAGCATCGTGCGGCAGTGGATTCGAGGACGGAGCGAACTCGGCCCACTCGACCAGTCGCGCGAGAACCACCAAATCCGGCGAGCGCGGATTGAGACGCCTCAACCACCGAGCCGGCGTGCAATGTCGCGGACGATCAAGTCCCGCGAGTTGACCTCGCCGCTCCAACAACCGCGCCGTGTTGAGCACCAACTGCCGAGACTCACGCCGCGAACCGAGCCACCAAATCAGCGACGCCAGCCGCTCGGTCAACCGGCGGCGGAGGATCAACGTCAGAGTTGTCGCGATGACGATGATCGAACACGCAACCGCGTGCCGCGCGACAAACGCGGCGCAGGTCACGACGACTGACCGCGCCACTTGCCACCATGTTGGCGGCGGGCCGAGCACTTCAAAGCCGGGAGTCGGTTCGACCGTCACCCACGTCGCCGCTCCGATATAAACTTCCGGCCAAAAGTGGACGTCTTCGGGAAACACCGCCGTATGTTGACGCCGCGCGTCGAACTTCGCCGGGTTTGCATAAAAGCCGCTGACCATACGCGTCGGATAGCCGAGCGACCGCAACATCAACGCTGCCGAAGTCGCGAACAAATAATCCGGCCCGCGACGTGACCCGAACAAAAAGTGAACCACCGGATCATCGCACTCGGCGGGAATGACCGCGTCGTTGTCCAAGACATATTCGTGTCGCAGCCGTTCGACGATGGTTTGGACCTGCGACCAACCGGGCGCGACGTTGGCGGTCCATTCGCTTGCGAGCGTTTCAATCGTGCCCTCAGTGTGGTGCGGCTCTCCGCGTCGCAACTCACGACGCGGAGCGTCGTGCCACACAGGCACCGCCAACAGGCGAGCGTTGCCGCTGGGGCTTGGCCTTTTGAACTCACGGCGAAATCGTGATTCGTCCTGCGGGCGCGACGCGACGTGCAGCACCAACTGCGGCGGCAACTGATCGTGCATCAGGCGCACGATCGTCGGTTGCGTCATCGCGAAGAAGTCCGACCGGTCTATCCGGTCGATGTGGATGCGCGTCGTGCCCACCGGCAACGGCAAGCGATTGGTGTCGAGCCGATGAATCTTCAAGGCGTGAGATTCTTCGTCCGCGAAGACATCCATCGTGGCCGTCTGATTGAAGTTGATCCACGGCTTGTCGCCGATGGTCCGCAGTTGCAGCCGCGACGCATGCGTTTCGTCCGGCATCGGGAGCCACTTGCGGCCGTCGAACAGGTCATACAACTCCAACCGCAGATGCAGCGGCGTACGGCCTTGGACATGGAAGATCGCTCGGCCACCGATGTCCGCGACGGTCGGCTTCTCTTTCGCGGCCTTCGGCTGTCGAACGGTTGAGAACTCACGACCGACCGTGCGACTCTCGGCCATACGTTCTTCGGCCTCACGCGCCAGATCGGCGGGGAGTGCGACGGCTCGCTCTTGTTTCTTTTTCTTGACCGGCTCGCCGTAGGTGTCGTTGAAAACGTCGTAGAGGCTTGGCTGTTCCGAGTCCATGAAGACTTCGCTCTCGACCGGCCCGAACGACCGCGCGTTGTCTTTCGCTCCGACCAGCAAGTCGCCGTCGTTGACACCCGATCGAGCGAACTCGTCGAACTCGCCAGTTCCGCCGGACGAGGGCATGAAGCCCCACAGCGTCAGCAACGACTCGCGGCCGTTCCACGGAATCATCAACAACACCGCGACAACCAGAGCCGGCAGCCCGAACAACCAGCGACGCGGCAATGACTCTTGCGATTCCGCTGCCAACTTTCCGCGCAGCCCTTCCCAATACGAACCCATCAGCCACCACACTCCGAGCACCGCAAACACCACAACCAAGCCCAGCACAAACGGATCGCTCGACAAGCAGCACGAGAACACCGTTAGAAACAACGCCCCCGCACAACACAGCCGCCGCACCGCCGAGTGATACGCGAAGATCGCCAACCCCAAGACCGCGTTGCACAGTCCATCCAGCAACAAACCATCCAGCGTTTGCCCGCGACTGAGAGCCGATCGCGTGAGCGGATCAAGCAACGCCGGCCCCAACATTCCGAGCGCCACCACCGGAAACGCCAGCTTCAACCACCGCTCGCGTCGCGCGGGTGTCTTGGCGATCCAAACGTGAGCCAGAGTGACGATGACCGCTTCGATCAACCACACGACCGCGATTTGGCCTCGCGACCATTCCGCTCCCCGCTTCGCGCCGAGCAACGCCAGCGAAGACAACAAGGCCAACAACAGCGGCAATCGCTCGCCCAATCGCCAGTCGCCCGCTGCCGTCAGCTTCGGCCGATAGCGATATCGTCTGCGTTCGTGTTGAGTGATTTGGATGGTCATGGTTTTCGTGGAGCACGTTTTCAACGTGCTCGTTTCAAGACCGAAAGAGGCTGCTGACGGGCACGTTGAAAACGTGCCCCACGACTCACGCTGCGTGGCAGACGCGCCGCCAGCGTGTTCCAAATTGGTTCGACAAGTTGCGGACATCGTCGATGAAGATGTGCCCCGCCGAGGACTGCGTTCGCTCCGTCGGACACTCGCAACGGAGTGCTCCGTCTTCGCAAGCCGCAATCGGTTGTTCCGAAATCGCAGAATCTCCGAATGCTGCCGCCCTCAACACGACCGCTCGGCGATCCAATCGCGAGGTCCAAGCTGACTCGTGCCGAGACAACCCAAGGTCCGTCGTGACCGCAATCCGCAATCCATCGGAGTGGCGTCGAATTCTGCGTTTGTGGGGCATGTTTTCAACGTGCCTGTTGGTGACGTGTACGTTGGAAACGTGCCCCACGTTCGGCAACCGGGCGAGATAATCCAAGAACCGCTCGAACCCGGCGGCACCTTGCGTCACGACGATTTCTTCGCGGCCGACATGACAAACCACTCGCGCGTTCTGCCGGTGATATGCTCGGCACAAGCTGGCCGCGATGCGGATCGACCACTCCCACGAACTGTCGCGGCCGTGTCCGCAATGCGCGACCGGATCGCAGTCGAGGTCCACTTCGAGTGACGAAGACGCCGACGCTTGCCGCTCACACACGATCAGCCGGTCGTATCGAGCCGTCTGTGCCCAATGCACTCGCCGCAGCGAATCGCCCGGCCGGAACGGTCGCGTCCCCAACATGTCGCCGCACTCGCCAACACGATGGTCCGACCAGTGGTCGTCGTTCGGTCGAGTCTCTGCCGCGTCAAGCAACTCTTCGATTTCAAACGTCCTCGGCCGCACGAGCAACTTCGAGGCGACCTCAACTTCGCGTCCCGCCTTCTTCAACCCGAACGGGAAGCCCGTGACGAGACTCGGCGTCCGACGCGGATACTCGCCGCGACAATCGGCGACGAATTCCCAACGGAACTCGGAAGTGGACCACGCTCCGACACGAGCCAACGCCAACGCAACATCAGGCGCGACGTCTTCGGCCGGTTGGAAACCACCTTCGAGCATCAGCCCCCACACCGGAAACGGCCACCGATTCACGACCGTCAGATGCACCGTGACCGCTTCGTTTTCGTCCGCTCGATTGCGGCCAAACGACAAACTGGCCGACACGCCAAGCATCGCCAATCTCGGCCAGAAGTAGCCCAACACCAACGTCGTCACCAATGCCCCACCTGGTACGAATGCCACCGGATTGATGAAGACTCCCGCCGCGACCGCGACGACCGCCGCGAACACCATCGCCGCCGCGGGATGCTTCATCCAATACACCCAACGATTGGCTGACGGGCAGAAGTCAAACGTCAGCGCGTTCGTACAACGATCCCAAGCCGCGCAAATTGCGGACATGCTCGCACTCCTCAACGAAGGACGTGAAGTCGAAACAGACCAACACAGTTGTTGTTGCGGAGTGCTTAGAACTCGCCAATCACTTCCCGGCCTTGCGTCGTGTTCAAGCCTTGAAAGACCGCGAGGTCGATCACGGTGGTGATGAATCGCACTGAACCGTCGCCCATCACGAAGTGCGCGCCGTTGTTGTGATGACTGCTGTAATCATCGAAGTGCAAGCCCCCTTCAAAATTCGGAACGTGGTCGGCGACGCCCATGACTCGTACGAACGCTTCTTCGCCGCCGGCCACGACCCCGACCCACGTCGAATGCCGGCCTTGGCTCTGATCGCTTTTCCGTTCGCCCACCAAAATGGTCGTGCTCAAACCGTCTCTGATGTGACTGAAGCGCAGGCTGCTGTTGTGATACGACGCGCCGTTCCCGACACATTGAAACGGCAGTGGTTGACCTTCGCAGTCTTCCAATTCGGTCGTACCGAACGCGGCCACATAGTTGGCGGTCGCGAGTGTCGTGATCGGCATGCCGGACGATTCATCGTTGATGACCCATGTCTCCGGCCCGACATCGGACGGACAACGAAAGACCGGCAACACGGTCTGAATGAAGCTGGCGTTGGCGGCAGCCGTCACCGAAACGCGCATGTCCAACTTTTTGAAGAATGGCGTTTGATCGACTTGGGGCAAGACCATTGCGCCCCAACCCCAGCCGGATGGTCCTTCGGGATCGACGACATTGCCGGGCGACACGCCGATCCAACCGCTGGGCAAAACTCGATTGGTGTCATGGTAATTGTGCAGCCCCAAGCCAAACTGTTTGAGATTGTTTTTGCACTGCGACCGCCGAGCCGCCTCGCGCGCGTGTTGCACGGCGGGCAGCAAAATGGCGATCAGAATGGCGATGATCGCGATCACCACCAGTAATTCGATCAACGTGAAACCACGACGGCGCGAGCGAGCCGCTCGCCGTCCAAGATGATGAAACATGGGGGCTCTCCATCTCTGAAAAAATTTGGATCGAAAAAAGCCCCGTCGCGCTGGGAACCGGTTAAGGACTGGTCGGACCTTGGTGACCGGCCCCGAACACGCGACGGAGTACGCAGGAAATTCGCGTTGAAAAAATCTGTTTCAGGCGAGCCGGATGCCGTCAGGCACCGGACTGTTTTGAACTTCACACGTCCGGGGGCTAACGCCACCCGGCTCGCCGAATCTGCTGGTGATGACGGGCAAGAGTGCCCGTCCTACAAACGCATGGCGCATTCGCTCAACCTCGCGACACACTTTCTGCGCGAGAGGGACGCCGAGGGACTCGCCGAAACAAACGAAAATCCCGGCGAAAGGAGCGAGCAAACGCTCAAGCCACGGGGGGACCGCGCGGCGAGCTGGCCAAGTAACGCTCACAGAAGACGGCGGCTGGCGATAAAACGATGAGCG
>JANNDA010000946.1:0-10277 GCA_031387195.1 Planctomyces sp.
CCACTGCGGTGATTCGAAGAACTGGTGGTAGACGCTGTAGTCACTACTCAAGAACAGACTCAGGACTCGTAACCAATCAGCGCTCTCCGCACTTCCTGAGATCCCAATCTGCATTGGGGGAATCGCTAAAAAGTCGTCTAGGAAGATAGCGAAACGGCGCGAAGCATCGACGAGCACATGTGGTGGCATGGACGCTCTTAACCCAGCAAGACCGCCGCGTTGTCTGACGTAACACTCATTCGGCTGAATTTCACCGATCGACGAACTGGGGAGCGCAAAGATTCGTCCTATATTTCGGAGCGACGGGAAATCGAGCTTTTTCTGGCCGAGCAGCTCAGGAAGATGTCTCAATGATTCATCTACAGGCGACTCAATCGACCTCAGCTCAAGTCCTTGGTGCGGTTCGTCAATCCCAAGCTGCTTAAGTGAGTCAAACTTCTCATCCTTGAATCGCGCATTCAATCGCGCAAGCAGCTTTCGATCGCGCGAAGTCCCCCACATGGCGAGCTTCCAAGTCAACGAATCTCCTTGTGTCGCTGCGGCCTGATCGATCTCGCGAAGCTCTGCGCCGCTTACGACGATGTTCCATGTGGTGAGTTGGCGATTGAACTTTTCCGGCCGATTGGCGACTTGTTCCGCCACGAAGGGAGCAAACGTCAGAATGACATGGTCGTCAGCGGGCTTTTCATTTTCAAAGAAGACAACCGACGCTGGCCGTTGACTGCGTTTGGCAAATAACACATAGGCCAAGTTCGCAAAGTTGGCGAGGCACCAGATTCGACGTTCGGAGAAGAAGCGTTGGCGGAATGTGGTGGCTTCTTTCTTGAACCAAGTCATCGCCAGTACGACGAGCCCGCAAGCACCGTCGTTTGCGAGATGTTCGCCCGCCTTCCACAGAAATGCTTCGGCAATCTGATTTCCACTTGTCGGGTGAGTCGTCTTGTGGGCCAGCATCCACTGATGCGCGACATAATGCTCGTGATCTGGAGCAGGAGTTTTCTTCACCTCGGCCCAAGGAGGATTGCCGACGATCCAATCGAATCGCTGTTCGGACAGCAGGTGATGCACTGGACCCACTTCATCGAAGAAGTCGCCCTGAACGATGTTTCTGTTCCGCAACGATGGCAACTTGAAGTTGGTGTTTTCGAGGTCTGGCAGTTCGATGTAGTCGAGCAGCGTCATAATCAAACTGAGTTCCGCGACGCGGCAGGCATCGTCATCGCGGTCGATGCCGAAGATGTGCTTCGTCAGCAAGTCCCGAAGTTCTGTCGCCTTCAAGTCACGGGATTCAGCGCGCCGTTGTCTCTCGATGAGCCTTCGATAGCACTGCACCAAGAATGCTCCTGAGCCGCACGCCGGATCGAGCACCGTCATGCCCGGTTGCAGTGGTCGCCGACGGTCCATTTCGGAGAGCACGTAATCGGCCAAAGGCAGCGGCGTGTAGTAGGCACCAAGCGTCTTGCCGCGCGAGCTTCCGTCTTTCTCTTTGGCGTCGTGCAAGAATTGCTCATAGACGCAGGAGAGAGTTTCGATGGGGATATGCGAGAAGTCGTAGGACGCAAAAAGAGTCGTCTGGATTTCGTCCATCCCGATGGGCGAATCACCCGCGAAGACTCGCGCCACCAGTTTCAATTGATCGGCAGATATCTTGGAGACGGCATCCTCGCCCAATGAAAACACGGAACCATTCAACCACTCTTGCAGCTCGTCATTCACCTTGCGGAACGCCTTGAGCGTCGCGTTCTTGGAGAAGAGTTGCTCCGGCTCGATTTCCCACTTCGTCAACTTCTTGTCGGACAGAATATCGCGATGCCGCAGATATCGGAGATAAACGAACTTGCCGATCAGACCGTGAGATGCGTTTCGATCCATTCCTTCTCGTTCTTGGAGTCGCCGATCCAATGTTCTGAGATCACGCAACAGCGTCTCATCGACTCGCTGGGAAGGATCGACTGCATGTGCCCACTACTTCCACAGCGAGCCATCGTCGATCGACTCCGCACGGAATGCCGCGAGTTGTTCCAACATATCGGCGGCACCCTGCGCCACTTCGCGTAGGGGCTGATCCGTGTCGCGGTTGAATGCGAATCCGGGATAGACCCGGATGGTGGACGGTGACTCGACGATCAAGAACGGCGTTTGGTTCTGGTTCCAGACAAACTGATGAACTCGCCGAGCAGCGGTATCCGAGTCCACTTCGATCACATAGACGACTGGAATCGCAGGCGATTGCGGCTCGCGCTGTAGAACGTATGCGCCTTCAAATCGAGCATGACCGACTTCAGACGCGATTTCGCCACATTCTTTTGCGGCCAGCCGGAGCGCGAACGCCAATTCGTTGGCCGGCAACTCGTCAAGCTGCTCGGGACCAAAGAACTGCTTGGAGCGGGAGTAGCCTAGCGTCTCGCGAATTGTCATCGGCCACGAACCAATGCTGATCGGTCGGAAGGGAACACATCGGTGCGGACTCTAACAAAGCATTCGTAAGGCTCGTAGAGCATGCCAAACTTCAGATTCGGTTCGGATTCAACGGCCGAGAAGCGCGCTTGGCAAATTCGGCCAAATCGGTCTGATTGACCAGAACCAGATTCTAGTTCTCAAGGCTCCGGGTGGAACAAATCGAGCGGCAATAAGCCGGCTGATGCGTGACTTCAATCCGCTCCGCCGCAGGACTCATTCTTGCCAACTCGACAACTTTCAAAATCCGTGTAAGACCCGGCTACAGGCTTGGTATCCCTACTCGCCAGACGGGACGAGATGACAACGATTCCATCCGAATCGCATTTCGTCCGACCGGCGATCAAGCAATTTCCATCAACAAAGTAGGAGCGAATCATGTCGCAGAAACTTGCGGGCAAAGTGGCGTTGGTGACTGGAGCTTCGAAGGGGATCGGAGCGGCCATCGCCAAACACCTGGCTGATGAAGGAGCGGCCGTGGTCGTCAATTACTCCTCCAGTCGAGAAGGTGCCGATCGTGTCGTGGCCGAGATCACCAAGAACGGCGGCAAGGCGCTCGCCGTGCAAGCCAATGTCGCGAAGGAAGCGGAGATTCGACGCTTGTTCGCGGAGGCCAGGGAAGCGTTCGGTCCGCTCGACATCCTTGTCAACAACGCCGGCATCTATGAGTTCTCGCCGCTGGAAAATGTGACGGCCGAGCACTTTCACAAACAGTTCGACCTCAATGTGCTCGGCCTGATTTTCGCGTCGCAGGAAGCGGTCAAGCATTTCGGACCCGGCGGAGGCAACATCATCAATATCAGTTCGATGGTGTCCACGACGGCCGTGCCGAATGCCGCCGTCTATAGCGCCACCAAGGGGGCCGTCGATGCCGTGACCAGATCGCTCGCCGCAGAACTGGGGCCGCGACACATCCGCGTCAACGCGATCAATCCCGGCATGGTCGAAACTGAAGGAGTCCACGCGGCCGGGATCGCGGAGAGCGATCTCCGCAAACAA
The DNA here is from genome assembly GCA_031387195.1 of Planctomyces sp. GTDB lineage: Bacteria > Planctomycetota > Planctomycetia > Planctomycetales > Planctomycetaceae > SXKJ01. Next base: position 3,457 of record JANNDA010000946.1, read on the forward strand.
GTCGAATCGCAAACCCCGCTCGGCCGAATTGGTCAACCGCAGGACATCGCGACCGCCGCCGTCTTTCTCGCATCGAACGATTCAGGATGGATGACCGGCGAGACGCTTCGTATCGCCGGTGGGTTTCGGTAATGCCGTTGTGGCGAGATCGAAATACGCCCGCTGAATGACCCCCTCGCTCCGGTATACCCACTCAGATGCAAGATCCAACAATCCATGCGAATCCATCAATCAGGTCGTCACCACCGTCGGGGCTATCCATCGTCCTATCACATGATGCGCTGGCGTACTGCTGCGCAGAATAGCTAACAAAAACAGCCTCAGGCCGTCCCGCAGGACGGCCTGAAGCTCAGGACAAGCGGGGGATCGTGTCCAAATGCGGCCGTTGGATATCGACACAACAAAAGACGGTATCGCCGACGTGTAACTTCAAACGAAAACGGGCCTCGGCTGAAGTGACGGGAATCGTCGGTTCGATCTTTGGCACGAGCCGGGATGTCATCGACGCCAACCTCGCGAGGCTGGTGTATGGCTACGGCTTGTGCGGCAGCGTCCATGCGGAACAAGCTCTATTGGAAGACACTAGGGAAGCGGTCCTTCGTCTGAAGACCACCAGGACTCCTTGCCTGGGATTATTGGCCGATTGGCGATCCCTCGAAGAACTGCTTGCTTGATTGCACGGTTGCCTGATATGGTCGTTTGACATGAGCACACTCCTAGAGATCGAAGCGGCTGCGGACGCTCTGCCATTTGAGCAGCAAGAAGAATTGTGCGCATTTCTTTCGAGTCGCTTGAGCGGCCCAGCCAATGAAGCGACGGCAAACTCGCTACGACATTTGGAGCAGCAGTTCGCCAAACTGACGGAAGATTGGCGAGCCGCCACGGCATTCACGTCATCGCTGACGGAGATGTCCTCTCATCCGGCTTATCAGCGAATCATCGGCATGGGGCGATTGGCGTTGCCCATGATCTTTCGTGAGTTGGCTCAAGAGCCGGACCACTGGTTCTGGGCGTTGAAAGCGATCACCGGGTGTGATCCGGTCGAACCACCTCACCGAGGCAATATCGACCTGATGGCTGCTGACTGGCTCGCCTGGGGTCGATCACGGGGATACCTGCAGCCGTGAGCCAGCATTTTGAAACGAGTTTCCCTCGGCTGAATGACCAAGGCTTCGCGATCACCAGTCCCGCTGACCGGCACTACAACTGCATCGCCTGGGCGGCCGGCGATCAAACTCGTTGGTGGTGGCCCGATCTCGGCGATTCTGGATTCTGGCCCGACGGTGTGGTTCGCGAATTCTCCGTGATTGCATTCGTAGCGGCGTTCAAATCTCTGGGATATGTCCGTTGCGCGACGAGCGACTTGCAAGAGGGCACTGAGAGAGTGGCGTTGTATGTCGCGAATGGCCGTCCCGCTCACGCCGCGCGCCAGCTTGCCGATGGCTCGTGGACGAGCAAGTGTGGACGTTCCGAAGACATCCGCCACACCTTGGAAGGTCTGGCCGGTGATGTGTACGGTGAGCCGACCATCTTCCTGTCTCGTCCGCGTTCGTTCGTTTGAGTCGTCATCGTGGACGATCTTTCGATCGACCGGCGATCATCTACGAATCTTAGGACTGATTTGACACGAGAAGTCATCCGTTTCTTTCATCTGATTCCGCAGAAGCAAATGCGATCAGTGTTTCATCCGACTTCGGTGCGGAAGTCGGGTCCACAACTGGTGCTTTGTCTCTCATCACTGAACGACATGATCCCGACCTGTCCGGATCAAATGCGTGCTGTCGAAGATCACTTGCGGCAATTTGCACTCTCTACCGATTGGGATTGCAGCGGCATCAAGTGCTGGCATCCCGAGGACACGTTCTTCGACAAATTGAGATTCCTCGCAAACAACGGCAGGTCGGATTCCATCCGCGGACTCTTTCGTTCGAGCATCTCGCGCGAAAGCCAAAACCTCATTCACGCTACAGTCCCAGAGAAAACGGGCGTTGGTCTCCGCGAAGCCTTCGCCAAGTGGGTGATCGCGACCGGTCGCCCGAATGACGCTGACCTGCGTGATCAAGCCTGGCAAGCGTTGAATCGCGAATGGGATGAATCCTTGATTGGTCCGTTGATCAGTGCCGCCGAGTCCTGTGCGGAACCTGTTGAGGCCAATCTGCGAATGGCGCTCGCGGAAGTCTGGAGAATGCTGCATCCGCTCGCGGCGAAAGTGTCGGAACAAAGTCGTGACCGCAGTCAACAAGGGGATGGATATTTTGTTCCAATCCGGAAGGACGACGAACTCGATCGGCTGTTGCCCGTCGCCAATCTCGCACTGCGGATTTCCAAGGAGGTCTTATCATGGAAAGAAAAAGAGCCGCAGTTCAACCTGCCGTTTCCGCGGAGAAATTGACCAACGCATTGAGCAGGCTGAACCTCACAGACGACCAAATGGCCGCATTGAGCACTCAGGGATTCGTGGCCCGCGAGCACCGTTGTGGCCGAAGGGACATATTCAAGCTTCGATTTTGAATCGATGGAAAGCAGGTCGTTCGCTCTCTTGGGACGTCACCAGCGAACGCTGCAAGGGTCGCGTTCGCCGTCAGAGTGCTGCAACGAACAATGCGCGTGCAACGTGAATTGAGAAAACTCGAAGAGGAACTGCGGAAGTATTTGAAGGCGACCAAGAAGTTATTGCGCCCGGCCGTCGATTTAGCTGGCTACCGATTTCATGGTATGTGCGTGCGTCGTACCCGCAGTCGAAGTGGTCTGCGGAACATCAAAAGTCTGTCCGACAATTTCATAGGAGCAAGTCATGGATGATTCTCTGATCGACAACCAAGTCCCAGCACTCCGAGCAACTGTGTCAGCCGCCATTCAGTTGAACCAGACGCACGGCTCAAACGGGTTGCAGACTACGCAAAAGCCGCACTTCAGCGAGCGGATCCACTGGCTTCGGTCATCGGTGTGGCCAACAGCGGGTTGTTCAGCTTTGCGACGAGATTCCAAGATGCAATTGATGCGGCTACGGATCCGAATAGCCCGGTGCCGATGGATCCCAGGACGCTGCAGCCAGCGATCGATTCCTAGCTTCGCATCATGCGCCAAATCGATCGCTTTACCCAGCTTGAACTGCGCCTCAGCGAGCCGTCTCAGGGACGATGAGCGTCAAAGCTGACGCCGACAAGCGAAGAAATCGCCATTTGATACCACCTCCCATCGGAGCAATCTTGAATTCGATTTCGAGAATTGCCAGGAATCAACTGCGCATCGCTTCGCATGTGTGCCAATAACTGTGTCCCAAACCGGTCGGCGGGCCAGGAACTGTGTCCCAACTGTGACAAGAACTGTGTCCCGCGTCGTCATAAGTCATTATCTGATAGCCATGTGTGTGACACATACTGTGTCCCACACCAGCGCTGGTTTGGGACAAAGTTGTTGTCCCAAAATCACGTGGCGCGCTCTTCACCCAGATGATTTGAGAAATCGATGGGCGAGCTGGTCGTCTTCAGCGATCAGAAGCTTCAGGCACCGACTTCCGAATTCGTGCGAATTCGTGGCCGCCGCTGCGGTTGTTTAGTGGCACTTTAGGTCGCCGATGGGGCGATCCTGGTCTCGCGCCGGACTCAGGAAATGACTGAGAGTGCAGTCCTCCAATTGATGAGCGGCGGGTGCTAAATTTTTCGTCATGACGCAAGACACCCAGCGGCGGATCGCCGAACTCGAAGATCAAGTCGCAACGCTCGCGCGACAGGCGGAGGATTTGCACCGTCGCCACGATCTGCTGCGAGCGGTGGTTGATGGGACCACGGATGCTGTCTTCGTGAAGGATCTTCAAGGCCGGTATCTGATGGTCAATCCGGCCACTTGCGCGTTCGTGGGCAAGTCCGAGGAGGACATGCTTGGTCAGGACGATACCAAATGGTTCTCGCCGGAAACCGCTCGCGGGATCATGGAACTTGATCGTCGCATCATGTCGTCCGGTCAGTCGGTGACGGATGAAGAGATCGGCACGGCGGTCGGCGAGACGCGGGTTTACCTTTCCACGAAATTTCCCTATCGCGACGAGCAGGGGCGGATCAGCGGAGTGATCGGCATCGCGCGCGACGTGACCGAACGCAAGCGGGCCGAGGCCGAGCGGCAGATGTTCGTTTCGCTGGCGAATAGCAGCCACGAATTCATCGGCATGAGCGACCTGGAGTTCAAACCGTTTTACGCCAATGCCGCCGCCTTGTGCCTTGTGGGACTCGAAAACCTCGAAGCCGCCTGCCGCTGCCGGATTCAGGACTTCTTTTTTCCCGAAGACCAGCCGTTCATCACCGACGAGTTTTTCCCACGCGTGCTGCGCGAAGGGAACGGAGAGGTGGAGATTCGATTCCGGCACTTCCGCACGGGCGAACCCATTTGGATGCTCTACAACGTCTTCAACATCAATGATGCCAACGGTGCCACCAGCGGTTGGGCCACCGTCAGCCGCAATATCACCGAACGCAAGCGAGCCGAGCAGACGCTGCGGGCGAGCGAAGAGCGTTTCGCCACGGTGTTCCGTTCCAGCCCCGTCGGCATCTGTGTCTCGAAGCTGGCGGATGGTACGTTTCTGGACGTGAACGACGCTTTTCTGAAGATCATCGGCCACACGCGCGAGGAATTGATCGGACGCTCGTCGCTCGATCCCATTTTGAATTACTCGCTCGCCCCGCAAGACCGTCGCAAGCTGGTGGAGTCGCTGCTCGAAACCGGCTCCGTGAGAAACTGGGAAATGGACTTTCGACACAAGGACGGCACGGTCTTTGACTCGTTTCTGTCGCTCGAACGCATCACGCTCGATGGCGAGGATTGCATCCTCACGATTCTCGACGACATCACGGAGCGTAAGAGCATCGAAATCGCGCTGCGCGACAGCAAAGCCAGTCTCGTCGCCGCGCAAGAACAAGCCCGGATGGGAAGCTGGGAACTGGACCCCCAAACGAACACCGGCTGGTGGTCTCCGGGCATGTTCCGATTGTTCGGCCGCTCAGTGGCTCTGGGTGTCCCTAGCCTCGCGGAGTTTATGGAACTCGTGCATCCCGATGACCGGCAACGATTGTTGGATTCGCATGCGACCGCAGTGGCAGCCGGTCAAATCAGCAGCGGCGATTTTCGGTTCAATACCGTGAACGGAGAGGTCCGTTACTTCACCTACACACGTCAGTGCCTGACCGATTCGCAGGGCCGAACAGTGCGGTTGGCCGGCACGTCGCAAGACATCACCGAGCGCATGCGAACCATCGAAGAGCAGCAAGCCAGCCGCGAACGGCTGGCAATTCTTTCGCGGCAATTGATCGCCGCGCAGGAAGCCGAGCGGCGGCATCTGGCTCGCGAGCTGCACGATGAGATTGGTCAAATCCTCACGGCCATCAACCTCAATCTGCAATTGGTGAAGTCTCACGCACCCGAGCAGGTCCAACCCAAGGTGGCGGATGGTCTGCAGCTCGTTAGCCATGCCATTCAGCAGGTGCGCGACTTGTCGCTCAACCTGCGGCCGGCGATGTTGGATGATTTCGGTTTGCGTGCCACGTTGGAATGGTTCTTGAAGCGGCAGCGCGAACGCAGCTCGTGCGCATTCCACCTGGAGACTCGAAATGAGGGCGTCGAGTTGTCTCCCGATTTCCGCACCGCGTGCTATCGCGTGGTGCAGGAAGCCGTGACCAACGTGCAGCGACATGCTCAAGCGCGGAACGTGTGGGTCGCGTTGGAGAAGTCCACAACGGGTGTGAAACTGAGCATCCGCGATGACGGCTGCGGCTTCGATGTCGCGGCGGCCGAGCAACGCAGTGCTCGCGGCGGAAGCATGGGGCTGCTGGGGATGCGCGAGCGTGTCGAACTGCTCGGCGGAAAGTGCGCGATTCATTCGGCACCAGACGCGGGAACAACAATTCAAGTCGAATTCCCGTTGGCATCGGAAGCCGACGAGGAAGTGATTTCAGAGGAACAGGCCGCATGACGCGAATTCGAGTGCTGTTGGCGGATGATCACAATTTGGTTCGCGCGGGCATTCGTTCGCTGCTCAAGGAGATGCCGGGCATCGAGGTCGTGGCCGAAGCGAACAACGGCCGCGAAGCGATTGAACTGGCCGCGACTCACCAGCCGCACGTCGTGCTGATGGACATCATGATGCCGGAAATGAATGGCTTGGACGCGACCGCGCGGCTGACCGCGAGAGTGCCGGACGTGCGAGTCATCATCCTGTCGATGAACGCGACCGAAGAGTACGTCCTGCAAGCCATGCAAGCGGGAGCCTGTGGATATCTCTTGAAGGATGTCCCGACGGCCGAACTGCAACAAGCGATTCACGCCGTGGCTCGCGGCGATAAGTTTCTCAGTTCGGCCATCTCGAAGCAGGTCATCGCGGGCGTCAAGCAGCGGAATCCATCGGAGACTTCCCCGCCGGAGCGTCTGAGCCTTCGCCAACGCGAGGTGCTGCAACTGATCGCGGAAGGCTGCTCGACCAAAGAGATCGCGCTCAAGCTGGGCATCGGTGCCAAAACCGTCGAGACCCACCGCGCGCTCCTGATGAAAGCGCTGGACATCTATGAAGTCGCCGGCTTGGTCCGCTACGCCATCCGGCAAGGGATCGTGTCAACCTGATGCGAGTCGAGCCGCAGGGCGCTGGTATGGAAGGACCAGTCAAGTATTGGACTAGCCCGCGTTTTGCGTGCGCGCAACGTATCGCGTCTTGTGACGCGTAAGGAGCGAAGTTCATGTCAAAACGTCGAGTGTTTACGAGGGAGTTCAAGGTCGAGGCGGTGTCGTTGGTTTCTCGGCAAGGTCTGAGTTTCGCGGAAGCAGCGCGTCGCTTGGAG
>JANNDA010000960.1:0-2484 GCA_031387195.1 Planctomyces sp.
CCGGTCGCTTCACGAAGCGTTGGGAAGCATCCGGCTCGTCACGCGGAGAGGCTGTGAAGAATTGACGTGGGATAGGCTTACAGCCAGTCATATCAGCCCGAAAACATGACAGGCTGGAAGCCAATACCACGAAAACTTCACAACCTCGGAGCTTGACGGCTACGTGCCTGCCGCTTCGCCGCGCTACCGCTTTGCCAGTCGCTTGAGCACTTCCGCGCCTCGTTGCAGCGTGTGATCATCAGCCGCGTAGGAAATCCGAAAGTGCGTGTCCTGCGAGCTAAACACATTGCCGGGAATGATTAGCAGATCGTGCTTGATGGCTTCGGTGACGAACTCCGTACCGGTCCCCCACGGAGCTTTCACGAACAGATAGAACGCTCCGCCTGCGGGAGCGATCTCGTACAAGCCGCTTAACTCTCCGAGCATGAAGTCTCGTTTGCGACGGTATTCGGCCACTGAGTCGTGGATATCGACATCAAGTGCGGAAATCCCAGCCCACTGCACCGGATGCGGAGCACAGACGAACGAGAACTGCTGCAACTTAGTCATCTGCTGCATCAAACTTTCGGGACCGTGCATCCAACCCAGTCGCCAACCGGTCATCGAATGCGACTTACTAAAACCGTCGATGACGATCGTTTGCGGATTGAACTTGGCCGGGCTGACGAACGGCGTGTCGTAGCAAAAGGACCGGTAAATCTCGTCGCTGATAAAGGCGATGTCTCGCTCGGCGGCAAGTTCCGCGAGGTCGCGCAGTTCTTGCTCGCTGGCAACATATCCCGTTGGATTACCTGGGCTGTTGCAGAGGATGACCTTCGTGCGCGGCGTGATCGCGGCTTTGACCTTGTTGACATCGAACCGAAAGTCGGGATACGAGCTGACCGGCACCACTTTGCCCCCGGCCACGGACGTCAGGTGCTTATACATCACGAAGTACGGGTCGAAGGTGATGACCTCGTCCCCCGGATTGACGAGTGCCAGCAGCGCGAGCATCAACCCACCGCTGGTACCGCTGGTCACGAAGACCTTGCGATCCGAGTGTCCGAACTCCGCATCGACGTTCGCTTGCAACTTCGCCAACAGCGGCGCGATCCCTTGCGTCTGGCTGTAAGCATTTTTGCCCGCGTTGACGGCGGCGAAGAGCGCGTCCTTGATCGGCACCGGCGTGTCGAAGTGTGGCTGACCGATGCTCAGGTTGATCGGGTTTTTCATTTTCGCCGCGAGGTCGAACACCTTGCGAATTCCCGATGCGTCAATCAAGTGCATCCGGTCGGCGATCCAACGGTCAGACATGACGTTCCTTTGACTGTGATTGGCTAATTGGCGGGTGCAGCGTGTTTTTTCCGTGAGCCGGGCCACCAGCGGGGTGACGTCAGACAGAATGCGATGACGAACCCACAGAAAATCCAGGAGGCATAATGGTGCTGACGCCCTTGAATCGCCTGCCAATTGGCAGCAGGCCATTTGAGTTGGAACCACGAGTCGATATTGGCTCGCCAACCTTCGGGAACCCACTTCGGCACGTCGTGGTGTTTCGTTTCTTCATACAGCGTGCCGATCGCCGTTTTGTCGGACGTGCGATTGAGCAATGCCTCACGTTGCTCAACGCTCATCTGTCCAATGAAGGTCAGCGTGCCGGGGTCTTTTTCGTTCGATGCGGCTTCGTACTGCACGACATCGCGTAATTCATCTGGCAATCCCTGAGCGGTGTCAAAACCAGCGACATGAGCGTGCGAAACCATGTAGTTTTCCCAATGTCGATCGAGGCTGACGTGATGATTCCGCACGAGATAGCCCGCTAACTCGCGATCGTTCATCATCATTTCGCCGGCCGTGAACGCCAGAATGGCCGCGCCCAGCGTGACGATCCAGTGGTATCGGTTCATCAATCGCGCGATCAGAGCGCTGCAACTCATGATGATCGCGATCGAAACGAGCAGGCCGAACAACAAGATCTTCCAGTTGCCGTGACTCGCGCCGGCCACCGCGAGCATGTTGTCGAGGCTCATGACGAAGTCCGCTAGAAAAATCATCTTGATCGCGGCGAGCGTGCTGCGATCAGCGGAGTCTGCGGTGACGTCTTCCTCTTCTTCATCGCGCAGCAATTTGCAGGCAATCCAAACTAAGAGGATTCCACCGAACATTCGCAGTCCGGGGACCATCAACAGAAACGCCATGATCATCGTGAAGAGGATCCGCATGAAGATGGCGACTCCGCCGCCCCAGAGGATCGCTCGTTTGCGCTGATGTTCGGGCAGCTTGTGAGCGGCCATTGCGATCACCACCGCGTTGTCGCCGGACAGAACCACATCGATCAGGATGATTTGCAGAATCGAGAGCACGAACGCGAAGGTCATGGGCAGAGATCACTCGTTGGAGGGCAGAAACGGAAGGGGCGAAAGATAGCGAGCCGATCCGCTTGCGAACAAGCAGCGAAGTCTGCTTCGCCGAGTTGGTTCTCTGATTCAGCGGCCGCTACCTTAC
>JANNDA010000963.1:0-8456 GCA_031387195.1 Planctomyces sp.
CTCCAAGACGCGACCGAGATCGTAGACCACCTGAACCGCCAACTGCGGGGCTGGGCGAACTACTTCCGGTTGGGTCCGGTGAGCCAAGCCTATCGCGCCGTGGACCATCACGTCACGAACCGGCTGCGTCAGTGGTTGCGAGCGAAGCATCAAGAGCCGAGTCGTGGAACCACACGCTTCCCCGACGAGTATCTGTATCAAACCCTTGGTCTGATCCGGCTCTCTCTACGAACTCGCAACCTTCCGTGGGCGACTCGCCTGAAAAACACTGGTTGACACAATCCTTGTCCGAGAGCCGGATGCGGGAAATCCGCCCGTCCGGTTCGATGAGCGGGAGGTGGAAACGGCACACACCGCGCCACCTCTCGACTCTACGCGTGATGAGCTGATTGCTTCACCGAGCGTTGCAAGCGTTCGGCTCGTCACGCGGAGAGCTTGTGAAGAATTACGTGGGATAAGCTTCCAGCTTGTCGGAACCGTTTTGAAGGTGACAAGCTGGAAGCTTATCCCACGAAAAGTTCACAGGCTCGGAGCGTGACGGCTACGTACTTGCGGTTGCTCCAGGTCACACTGTTCCGCGCATCGCCTCAACCACCGCTGCTGCCGCGTGCGCGTCTTCGAGCATCTGATCGGTGCTTTGCGGATCAACCTCACGGCAACTGGCGGTCACAAGGTTTGAGAGTTCGCGCAGTTCATCACCCCACGCTTGCGGGTCCATGTCTGGCGGACAGTGCGGCATGAACTCTTCCAACAGCAGCACGAAGCGGAGCAAGTGCCGAAACAAAACTCCCTCTTGCCTGACCGCCTGCTTGGCCGAAACCAGATTGCCGAAGTTGCCGCCGAACCGAATCAGCTCGCCGACCGCCCAACAAGGTTGCAGCGGGATATCAGTGACGTCAGGGAACTCGACCTGAAACAGCAGACGCAGTTTTTCAGACAGCGTCAAAATTCGCGGTCGTTCTTCGTCCCACGGTTTGTCGTCCTCATCCTCTTCTTTCGCGGCTCCGAGTTCCGCATTCGTGGCCAGTCCGCGACTGAGCAATTCCGGATGCAGCACCTCCAGCGCCAGCGGGCCGAACGGCAGGAAGTCCGGTCGAGGGACTCGGAAATACTTTGCCGCAGATCGCGCGATTTCGAGCACACTTTCAAACGCCTGAATCCGCTCCTCGCGATTCGCTTTGCCGAGATGTTCGACCAGGAACATCCCATAAATAGGATTAACACTGCGGAACGTCATCAGTTGTTCGAGCCGCTCTGTCGGAATCGCACGCTCGGCGCGATATGCGTCTTCTGGACGAGCATCGGTGGCAACGACATTGCCTCGTTCTGTCGCTTGAGTGATCAGCAACTTTGCGGCACTCGACGGTCTTGAACTCGCTGATTGTCCGAAGGCCAAATTTGAAATTTGAACGCCCGCCTCCTCAACCGAGGTAACCGACGGCAGACTGAGCGTTTCAACAAGCGTGCTTTCTTGCTTCGGCGGCTCCGGTTCCAACGTGACGTAACCGCCGGCCCACAGCGACAGCAAACGGTTATCGAGTTCCTTCTGAGCTGCCGCAACGTTCTTGCCGTCGAGCAATCGCTTGCCCACGAAATCACGCAATCGAATCACATCCGGAGAGATTCGCAGCAAGTACGCCAGCAATCGCCACGGCAGCGGACCTTGACTCGACAACTTGCCCGGCGGAGCAGTCTTGAGTTTCTCGAATTGCTCCTGTGACCAATACTGCTCCGTCGTTCGCCGAGTCGGCATCTTTTTTTTCATCGCCTTCTTCGCGCGGATCAGCAGCGGATCTTTCGTGTCCTCCGGAATCTGGTCGTACTTCTCTTTCCAACGCAGGATTTTGACGTCGTCCTCGTGAGCCAGCGCGTAAACGAAACCCTCTTTGTCGAACTGCGGCCGACCCGCGCGGCCGAAGATCTGGTGTGCGACGCTCGGCTCGATGACTTTCTTTTTTCTCGGTGGCCCCTTCATCAAGGCCGTGAGCACCACCGATCGAGCGGGCAAATTCATTCCGGCGGAAAGCGTCTCCGTACAAACCACGACGGACAACAGCTTCTGCTGAAACAACTCCTCGACAACCCGCTTGTATCTCGGCAGCAAGCCCGCGTGATGTACGCCAACTCCTCGCATCAACATGGCCTTCAACTTCGTTCCGGCACCTCGGCTCAGGTCGTAGTTATCGAGCGCCGCGACCAGCCGCTTTTGCTGTCCGTCCGCGAGCATCGATTTTCCCTTGAGCTGCTCGGCCACATCCCAGCATTCATCACGATTGAAACAAAACACGAGCGTCGGTGTCCGTCGCGATTCGTCATCGCCTGCCGCCATCCATTCCAGATGCTCGTTGAGCAACATGTCCGGAATCCATTGATAGCTGAGCGGCACGCGACGCTCGGTCCCTTGCACCAAATCCAGCAAGCGACCGTGTGCTCGCTGCATCCACAGCGTGAAATCCACCGCGTTGCCGACAGTCGCCGACAACAACAGCAACCGCGTGTGCTTGGGCAACATTCCCAACGACAGCTCCCACACGATCCCGCGTTCCGGGTCGGCGAAGCTGTGAAACTCATCCATCACGACGGCGATGACATCGGTGAAATCAAACGCCTCAGCGTGCAACAAGCGGTTGAGCAGAATCTCCGCGACGACCACCAGTACCTTCGCATCCGGGTTGACTCGCCGATTCCCGGTCACGAGCCCGACGTCTTCCGGTCGAAAGCCCCAGCGGACGGCGGCGGCTTGCATCTCTTGAAACTTCTGGTCGGTCAAAGCAATTAGTGGCGTCGTGTAATACGCCGTCTTGCCCGTGTGCAACGCCTCAAATAACGCCGCTTCAGCGATCAGCGTCTTCCCTGTTCCCGTCGGAGCACAGACCAGCACACCTTGCTCAGTGGTGAACCACGTCAGCAGCGCCTCCTCCTGCAACGGATACGGCGGGTACGGAAGCTGTGCGAGATATTTCTCCGCAAGATCATCGCGCGACGTGACTGCGTTTGACATCCGTTTCATCCATTCTTGAGCCAAGTAGAAGCAGGAGTCTAACGCCAAATAGTGAGGCGACGAAGACGCAACCCGATGACTGACGCGTCGAGATTGGAAATTGGCTGACACTCGCGAATTCCCGGTGTGTGTCGCTCGCCCCCGCCGACCCTGGTCGGTGGAGCGCTGATTGAGGGCTGTGTTATCACACGGCTCTAGCTTCCAATCACCGCACCCCCGACCAGGGTCGGTGGGGGCGAGTTGCACCTGGAATTCGTGAGCGTCTGCAATTTTCAATTCCCCCTCAACGAGCATCGTTCGTTCAATGATCGTGAGCACAACACGTCTTCCCGCGCAGAGCATTTACCCCTTCGCGAGCGATGATCGGCACCATCACCATTGCCGCGACAGGATCGGCCCACCACCAGCCGATCGTCGCGTTGAGGAGGAGACCTCCCAGCAAGATTGCTGACAAGTACGCACACAACTGCGTCTGCCGCGAATCCGCTTCCAACGCGCGGCTTTCCAGCCGTGCGGCGACGCGGCGTTTGGCATGTGCCACGACCGGCATGATCAACAACGACAGGATCGAAATCGCGATACCAAGCCTACTGGCTTCCGGCGGCGACCTTTCAATCAATGAGCGAACCGCCTCGAACGCGATATACGCCGCGAGCAACAAGAAGCTGACGCCGACCAAACGCAGCGCCGTTTGCTCGCGAGCCTCACCGGTCGCGTCGGATTTCAATCGCCACAGCATGACGCTACCCGACAAGCTCTCGATGATGGCATCGACCCCAAAGCCGATCAGCGCAATGCTCCCCGCAGTCACACCCGCACTCACGGACACGCTCGCTTCAATGACATTCCAGGTGAGCGAAAAATACTCCAACCGCCGCCCGGCTTGCAGATCCGCTAAGCGGCTATCGGAAATATCCGTCCCGCACGAATGGCATTCATGAGCGTGGTCCACAACACCTCCCGCAGATTGTTGGAACGAATCGGCTGGCTTGCTGCGGAAGGTAGGCCGAAACTTCAGAAGTATGAAAGGCGAAATTGGTCATTGGTTATCGATCACCGGTCATTGGAAATGCGGCACGGGATTCAACAAGTTCTCCCGCTTTCCCCCACGCCAAATGACCAATGATCAATGACCAATAACCAATGTTCAATTCTAATTCCCTTTCACCAGCACCGAAGCGTCGCGTTTGCACTCGGTTTTCATCGCCAGACCCGGTCAGTATCATCCCGCCCGCTTTGTGGACCGGCTCGGTCGGGCTTCGGCTGACGGTCATTCGCTTCGCTTTCAGAGAGACACACTTCAGCCATGTCCGCTCGATTTGAACAAGCCGAGTTGTTGAAGAAGCAATACACCGACAAGTTCGTGGTCGTGAAATCGGGCGTGCCCGAACTAAAACGATTTCAGGGGCTCACCGGAGTCGTCAAAACAGTCAACATGAGCTGTCGCGCTCTGGTGATGTTCGACGGCTCGGCGGATATCGGTTGGTACGACATCGACCCAGCCTACCTGACTCTCGTCGATGCGCCCGCTCCGAAGAAGGTTGAAGCCAAAGCGGAAAAAGCCGCTCCCACGGAGAAAGCCGCCGCAACGCCCGCAGCGAAAGCGCCTGCCGGTGAAAAGAAGCTGAGCCCGCTGGAGATGATCCGCCAGCAAGGAGCAAAAGTAGCGGGTGCCGCCAGTGTGCCATCCGCAGCAGTTCCTTCAGCAGCGGCTCCCGCTCCGGCGGGGAAAAAGTTGTCTCCGCTAGAAATGATTCGCCAGCAGGCTGCCCTCAAAGCTGCTGGTGGCGCGGCACCAGCAGCAGAGCCGGCTCCAGTGGCGGAAGCTGCACCCGCACCAGCAGTCGTTGAAGCTCCGGCTCCGGTCGAGACTCCAAAACCTGCGGCCCCTGCTGCAGATGGCAAGAAGCTGTCTCCCATCGAACAGATTCGGATGCAAGCGGCGGCGCGAGCCAACAAGTAATTGCCAAAACGTGTCCAACTCCCTGCGAACCATTGTTGTGCTTGAGTCTCGGCCTCGTTGGGAGCCGGAGTTGCAACGTCAGTTTGCGGACGAGCAAGTTCGAGTTCGTGGCTGTCGCACGGTCAACGAACTGGCATCGCTCGTGTTTCCGACTGCGTCAACGGTCTCAGCCGGCATCGCGAAAATCGCTGATACTGTTGTCTTACAGATTCCAGAGAACGCCGCAGCCTGTTTGCAGTGGATCACCAGCCTCGCCGCGCGGCCGCAAGCCCCCGCCGTGATCGTCCTTTGCATGGCGGAATCCTCCGAACTCGAATGGTCATTGCGCGACGCCGGGGTTAGCGAGGTCTTGATCGACGAGCATTCCGGCGAGCGGCTCGCACGCAGTTGCCGACGCCAATGGTTGTCGCCTTAAGTCCGTTCGTTGTTTGTGCTCAGCACGACTGCTACAAATCCGCCCGCTCCAACCCGTAGCCACAAGCTTCCAGCTTGTCGGCTTCCCGCGGCCAGCGAAACGCTCGCCGCCACGCTTCAAAGTCATCCCCGCCACCCATTGAAGAAACTATGACCGAAATCGAAATCCGTGCGAAACTTGGCTCCCTGATTGAGCCCGAACTGGGCCTCTCCTTTGACCGGATGGGATTGATCAACATCGTCCAGATCACCGCCGACGCGATCAAAATTGACGTGCAGCTTCCGACCCCCGCGTATCCCGGTCGCGATCGCCTCGGCGATGCAATCGCCTCGACGCTGTATGCGGTCTCTGCCGATCGCAAAGTGGAGGTGACTTATTCCTGGAAGGTGCTCGGCAAAGAGACCGGCGGGAAAATCGGCTTGCGGATCAAGAACGTGATCGCAGTCGGCAGCGGCAAAGGTGGCGTCGGCAAGAGTACGACTGCCGCCTCGCTCGCCTACGGCCTCAAGCATTTCGGAGCCAAGGTCGGGCTGCTAGATGCCGACGTTTACGGCCCCAGCATTCCGCACCTCACGGGATCGAAAGGGACTCCGATCGTCAAAGAGTTTGAGCTCGAAAACGGTCAGAAGATCCAGCGGCTGGAACCGATCGATGCCGATGGGATGAAGATCCTGTCGATCGGATTTTTGATCCGCGAAAACCAAGCGGTCATCTGGCGTGGTCCGATGTTGCACAAGCTCCTGACGCAGTTCCTGCAAGAAACCGATTGGGGCGATCTAGACTACCTCATCATTGACCTTCCACCGGGAACTGGTGACGTGTCGCTGACGCTGTCGCAACTCTTGGGTCTTGCCGGAGCAGTCGTGGTCTGCACGCCGCAGAAAGTGGCGCTGCTCGACGCGGTCAAAGCCATCAGCATGTTCGATCAGGTCAAGATCCCCGTGCTGGGCATCGTCGAGAACATGACCGGCGAGATTTTCGGACGCGGCGGCGCGA
Source organism: Planctomyces sp. (assembly GCA_031387195.1). Classification (GTDB taxonomy): domain Bacteria; phylum Planctomycetota; class Planctomycetia; order Planctomycetales; family Planctomycetaceae; genus SXKJ01. The sequence continues at coordinate 6,376 of JANNDA010000963.1, forward strand.
AAGCAAAAGCCGCAGAACTCGGCCTCCCATTCCTCGGTGAGATTCCGATCGAAGCGACGATTCGTGTGCGCGGTGACGACGGCAAGATCGCATCGCTCGTGGAAGACGACAATCCTGCGAGACCGCATTTGCTTCGGATGACCGAGAACGTCGCCATGCAAATCGTGAAGCGTGTCGTCATGGACGCCCCGCTGCCGACGCTAGAGATTTTGTAGCGCCCTCGTCGCGTAGGCGGCTCGCCTGCGTTGTCAGACAATCGGGAGCATTGTTCGTTGGTTATCGGTCATTGATCATTGGTCATTTTTCAAAACAAATGACCGATGACCAACGATCAATAACCAATCCTGCTTTCCTGTTTTGCAAGCAGGATGCTCGCATTACGGGGCTTCAAACAGCAGCTCACAAACCCGACCAAGATCTTTCCCGATCGCAGCGGTTGTGGCTCCGTCTCGCAGCGGGACGTTGTTGACGAACAGCGCGAATGCCCAGGTCTCACCAGTTGCCGTCGTCAGATAACCGGCGAGTGCTTTGCTCGTCAGTAGCGAGTTGCCATTCATCGTGTTGTCCCAGTACAGCGTGCCGGTCTTGGCGCTGGCTTTATCTTTCGCCGGACTTTCGGGGCCGACTGATTTCGCCAACGTGCCATCGACTCCCAGCCGCGGAAGCGCTTTGCGATACGCCTCGAAATCTGGGCGAGTCGTCATGTATTTCAGAAGCTGCACGGTCGCACGCGGAGATGTGAAGTCTGCTCGATCGCCTCCCGCTCCGCCACCGAAGGAAATCGTGTTCGCCTCGACGCCCGCTTTCTCAAGGAACTTGTGCTGACGCCGCAAGCCCTCCTTCAAGGTTCGCTCGCCGTTCTTCGCCGCGACGAGCAACGGCAACGTGCTCGCATGGAGGTTGTGGCTCACCTTCAAAATCAGCCGAGCATTCTCGGCAAACGGCGGCGAAACATGCTTTGCAACACTCGGTAGCTTGAGCGTCTCGTCGCGCGGCGGCAGCTTGCCGATCGGGTGTTCGGTAAGCACCGAAGCATCCACGAAAATGCCGACTCGCTGCAATGCCTCGATCAGCAGCGTGCGTGCGTGTGAGGTCGCGTCGGCAACTTCCACCACGCGCAGAATCGGTTTGTGTCCAGCGGGAATTTTCCCGCGCACATTGATGCAGCCCGCTCCATAGTCGCGGATCGATGACTCGACGGAACCTTTGCTGTCGATCGTCTCGATGTGCGTTTCGACGCGGATCGCCGCTGACTGCGGACGCCACGTCACTTTCGCCGGTTGACCGGGCTCCGTCGCTTCGATCGTGAAGTCGATCAAGTTGTCGTTGATGTAGATCGGAGTCAGCCGCCCCGGCCCGCTGCCAGTTCCTTCCGCTTTCTCGAAGAGCCGGTCATCAATGAGCACTTCGCCCCGAACTCGCTTGATCCCAGCGGCGGCAACTTGCTTGGCCAAATCGTTCAAACCCGATAGCGGATCTTGCGTCGTGAGTTGCGATTCGGAACCGCCGTTCGAGTAAGTGTGGTCGCCGTCCGTGAAAGCAATCTCGCCCGTGTCAGTGGTCCGACCACCAAAGGTGAGATCACCGCTGGCGACGAGAATCAGATCGCCGATCAACTCCCCTTTTTCATTGACCTCACCGCGGCGCACGATCGGCGTTTCAAACCGATAGTCCGCTCCCAACGCATCGATCGCCGTCGCGACCGTGTAACACTTCGTCACCGACGCCGGAGCGAACAGCTTGTCGGCATTCAATTCATGCCGCACTTCGCCCGTCTTCAGATCAACCGCCAGCAAGCCCCAGTGAGCGGACTTGTATCGCGGCGCGGCGATGAACTCGCTCACCTTCGGTGGGACATGATCGGCGGCAACTCCGAAATTGCAGAGGGACAGCGAGACACATAACAAACTGGCGGAGAGAAGACGGAGAACCTGCTGCATTATGCTGCCTTTTTTTCGATCAAGAGGTCAGGAGTCAGCCACCGAAAAAAACAACGAGCGTCACCAGAGTGTTGGCTCCAATTGGCCCCCACCGACCCTGCGTCGGTGGAGCCATGATTGAAAGCTAGAACGCGAATCAAA
>JANNDA010001121.1:0-2439 GCA_031387195.1 Planctomyces sp.
GGCACCGTCCACGAAGGTTCCACCTTGGCGTCGGGCCAGCTTCTTGACGATCCGCAGGTTGTTCCACCACAGCGCGCGACAGACGGCGAACGCGGCGAAGCGTTTTCCCCGCAGCAACTTGCCAGCGGCGGTGGTTTTCAGAAACGAGGCCACGGGCATCGCAGGCTTCAGCCACCAAGTGGGCGACCCAATGCAGCTCAAGTCGTAATCGCGATTGAGCACCTCGTCGGGAACGCGCACCGCACCCGACTTTCCCTGCAACTGCGGCCAGCACCAGCGCAGCAGTTTCGGCCAAAACGGTCGGAACGGGAGCGCGATGCGATATCGCTCATCGTTGAACTCGATCGCACACAATTCCGCTTCGCAGCCCTCCGCGCGAAACGCCTCCGCCATCGACTCGGCGACACGGCGCGTATGCTGAGTGAAGGAGTAATACAGCAACAGCACTTGTGGTTTCATGAGGGGCCTTTCTTGTCGATGACCGCCGACCGTTGAATCGTGTCCCACCACTGGCAGAGTCGCTCTTTGCCAAACTCATAGCCCCGTTTCGCAGTCTCATTGACGGTACTGAAATCCAGAATCTCGAACTGTTCGACAGGCGGTCGGAGATACAAGTCGGCGATCTGCTCATCAATCAATTTCTGCCGACCGAAGACGCTGCCCAACTCACCCGCTCGGCGAATGACGGAGACGATGCTGGGCAAGTTGATCCGTTTGGCAAAAGGGTTCAACCGGCTCCAGAGGATTTGCCAGCCGGACGGACTTTCGATGTTGCTGACCTCCACTTGCAGGTCCACCGGCGGCACCACATTGACTGCGATCACCAACCCGGTGCCGATTTCTCGGCGCATGACATCGATCGGCAGGTTGTTCAACAGGCAGCCGTCGTAAAGCAAGTCGCCGTTTTGGATGACGGGTGGAACGATTCCGGGAAGGTTGCCGCTGGCCCGCACCGCTTGCCACAGCGGTCCCGTTCGGTGAACGACGATGTTCGCTTGGGTGAGATTGCTGGACACGCAGAAATACGGCAGCCACAGTTCTTCGATCTTTGTCTCGCCGAACAGCACCTTTAACCGTTGGTCAAATCGACGTTCCCGGGCGAGCGAGATCAGCGGGATCGTGAAGTCGTTCATGACGCCGCGCAATTGAGCCTTGATGTGCCGCACCTTGGCGGCGAAATCGTCGCTGTAGGCGAATCCGGAAGAAATCAGTGCGCCCATGCTGACGCCAGCGATCATGTCCACGGGGATGCCAGCTTCCTGAAGGGTTTGAATGATCCCCACGTGAGCGAAGCCGCGTGCGCCGCCACCACTGAGGACCAGTCCGATCGCACGGCCGGCGGCAAATCGAGCCAGCCGTTCAAAATCGCCAGGGGTATCGACGCGAACGTGCCAGTGCCGTTCGACATCGCGATGCTCCAACCACCGCAGTGTGTTCTGCGGTCGTTGTGTCCCGTTGGGATGCAACAGAACTAATCCTCGTCGGCGTTTGGTGCGCAATTCCTTTTCTTGGCGTTGCACTTCACGTTCGACGTCGGCCACATCGGACGCCGCTGAGGCTTGAGCCACGTAAATGATTTCGTCGGCCTGGCGGATACAGCGACGAGTCCAGCGAGTGACGTCCGAGTCCGACTGATAGACGATGAAGCGATATTTTTTCCTGTTCGTTCAACCAAGTCCGCAGACGCAAATCGTTCGGCCCGCCGTCCATCGCCTGAGACATCCCTGGCGTTTCCAGCAATTCGTCAATCCGACGGCTGGACAGCAGCAGGCAGGAATCGAGCTTCGACAAGGCTCCGAAGAATTGCTGCGAGAATTCGTCCAGCGGCACGCCGAGACAAGCGGGTGCCAGCAAAATGTTGGAGCTGAGGCTCGACGAGGACGCACGTCGGTAGGTGCGGTTCAGTCGTTGAATCAACAGTTGCGTGACCCGCTGCATGACCAGCGGATACTGCACCACGAAACCATGAAAGTCTGCTTTCGAGAACTGCACCAGTTCCGTATCGCGGGAGGCGATCAACGTGGCCGAGCGCGGGTCGCCGGTGAAGACTCCCATCTCGCCGACGCTTTCGCCTTGGGATAACTCTCCCACCATCTGCCGATGGCCGCGCCTGTCGTCGATGATCGTTTGCAGGCGACCGCTGATGATGACGTAGAAGCTGTCTGATGGAGTTCCTTGTTCAAACAGCGTCGCTCCGCGAGCCAGATGAACCCAGTTCATCTTGGACTCCAGAACGCGCAGCGTTTCGCCCTCCAGATTCCCAAACAGGACCGGCAGGACTTGGACCATTTGGTCTCAAAACAGACGCGGCAAGATCGTCTTCGTAAATTCCCGCACGATGTCAGGATCAGCCGCCAGAAAGCGATCAAAGCCCGCTTTTGATAACCGGATCAGATGGCTGGATTAGCGAGCCGTGATTGTCGCGGAGCGCCGTCCGCC
>JANNDA010000972.1:0-4014 GCA_031387195.1 Planctomyces sp.
ACCGCGAACAGCGCGTCGCAGATCTGTTCGGCTTCCAGACGTTGAATGTTCGCCCGCCACAGCAGTCGGTTCTCAGGGTCGATCAACTGGGCCTTGGCTTCTGAAACTGGCGACTCGGCATTCGAGGCCATTTGATAGACACTCGAATTCAGCATCAGGCGGTGCATCTGCTTGATGCTCCAGCCTTCTTCGATAAACCGCCGCGCCAGCCAGTCCAACAATTCGGGATGCGAGGGCTTGCCGCCGAGCGTGCCGAAGTTCTCCGGCGTGTTGACGAGGCCGGTTCCAAAATGCCAACGCCACAGGCGGTTGACCATCACCCGCGCGGTGAGCGGATGCTCGCCGCTGGCCATCCACCGCGCGAGTTGCAATCGTCCGCTCTGCTTCGCGGGCAGGACGGGTTGCGACGGCGATCCGCGCAGGACTTCGGGAAAGCCGCGCTCGACACTCGCGCCGAGCGTCAGGTAACTGCCACGAATGTGGATCGGCAATGTCTTGGCGATGACGCCGTCCTTCACGCCCATCAGCGCGGGTGGTTCGGGCGTCTGGTCTTCGAGCGACTTCAGCTCGCCCTTCATCACGTCCGCGGCTGCCAACATCTCGGCATCGAACGCATGCCCATCCTTTTCCGGGATGGCAAGTAAGCCAGCCACATCATTAAGCGCGTCATGCACGGCTGCGAACTGCACATCGGCGGGCTTCGTCGCCTTCGGGTCTTTCGCTTGAGCTTCCTTCAATGCGGCGGCGGCATCGGCAAAGAGCTTGGTGTAATGCTCACGAACGGTCGGCAAACGTCCGGAGCCAGCCGGATGGTCAACCAGCGGGCTGACCCCCACTGCTCGCCTTTGGGTTGAGGCGGACCACATTGCGAACACGGGATGCTCCGCGTTTCGCGACAGGTATTGCCGAGCAGTCAGCAGATACCGCGCACGCACTTGGTATTGCTTCGCCACCGCTTCCACTCGCGCGAAGTCCGCGTCCTCCGACAGCTCCGCGGCGGCAACCAAGTAGTCTGCGGCATGAGCGTGCAATTCGTCCTTGAGCTTCGCACGCAGCTCGCTGTTGAACTTCGTGACCTTTGCCCGTTGCGCGGCCACGACAGCGTCGTGCTTCGTCTTGGCCTCCAATTGCTCTGGTTTCGCGAGCGAATGCTCATACCAGAATTTGACGGCACCGTTTTTCTCTTCGCTCGTGCTGATCGTGCTCTTGAAGATGGCGGCCAGCGCGTAATAGTCCGCCGTCGCCACCGGGTCGAACTTGTGATCGTGGCACCGACAACAGCCAAACGTCATCCCCAGGAAAACCTTGCCCAGCGTGTCGAGCTGCTCGTCGATGACATCGAGCTGATACTTCTGCAAGTCCGGCTCCGCCGCCACTCGCGCACCGAGCGTGAGGAAACCAGTGGCCGTGATTTGCTCGGATCGCTTCGGCTCCGTCTCCGCAGGCAGCAGATCGCCCGCAAGTTGCTCGATGAGAAACTGGTCATACGGCTTGTCTTCGTTGAACGCGCGCACGACGTAGTCGCGATATCGCCACGCATGACCGTAGGCGATGTTTTCATCCAGGCCGTTAGAGTCCGCGTAACGGGCCAAGTCCAGCCAGTGCCGACCCCAACGCTCGCCGTATTGTGGCGAGCCGAGCAGGCGCTCGACGACTCGACCAAAGGCAGAGGGCGTCTCATCCGCCACAAACGCAGCCACTTCTTCGGGCGTAGGTGGCAGGCCCGTCAGATCGAACGTCGCGCGGCGGATCAGCGTTCGCTTGTCAGCCGACGGAGCGGGATTGAGCCCCGCGTTTTCCAATTCGGCCAGAATGAAACCATCCACCGGCGACTGCACCCAATCGCTGTTCTTCACGACGGGCAACACCGGATTCGAGAGCGGCCTGAAGGACCACAACTTACGACCGTCCTCAATGTCGATGACCCGCTTGCCAGCCGCCGCGACTGGCTGCGCCTCACGCGGATCGGGCGCGCCCATTTTCACCCAGGCCTCCAGGTCGCGCACCTGCTCGGCACTCAGCGCACTGTTTGGAGGCATCTGCAAATCTTGGTTCTTGTAACGCACGGCTTCGATGAGCAAGCTTTTTTCGGGATCACCGGGAACGATGACCGCACCGGAGTCACCGCCCCGCAGAGTCGCCGCGCGAGTGTCTAGAGTCAGCCCGCCCTTTGACTTCTTCGCCGCACTGTGACACTCGTAGCACCGTTCGACGAGCACGGGCCGAATCCGCTTCTCAAAGAATTCCAAGTCCGCTGCCTTGGGTTCGGCTGCACTGCCGCTCGCGACCAGCAACAGCCAGATGAGCACGAAAGTCGGTTGGGACGCCGTCCCGACCATCTTTTCAACTCGCCCGCAAAAAGTGACGCCTCTGTGAAGAGCATCAGGACAGAGTCCCAACCGACGAGATACGCTCCGATTCTTCATCATTCTGTCCCCATCGTTCTGTCAAACTTCTTGTGCTTCCCGTTGGAAGCCGGGCCGAACTCGGCGGAGATGTCCCGCGTACACTGCACGACGGCTTGGACAAGGTCCGAGTGATCGAGCGGCTCGTCTCTGTGGCAGAGACCCGAGCGTCGCCGTTACCTCGCTCACGCTTCGGGTTACTGTTGCGGCTTCGCGGCCATCAGCTCTCGCACGTCGTCGATCAGTGCGTTGACGTCTTCCTCCGACGTGTCCCAGGAGCACATGAAACGAGCACCACCACTGCCGATGAAAGTGTAGAACCGCCAGCCACGAGCTCGCAGTGTGGTGGCGACCTCGGGACGCAAGCGAGCGAAGACGGCGTTCGCTTGCCGCTGCGACATGAACTCCACACCAGGAATCTGTTGCAAACCCGCTTCGAGCAATTCCGCCATGCGGTTGGCATGTGTGGCGTGACGCAACCAAGCGCCATTTTCCAAAATGCCAACCCACGGTGCGGACAGAAATCGCATCTTAGACGCGAGTTGTCCTGCTTGTTTACAGCGATAGGCGAATTCTTGTGCCAGCTCTTTTTTGAAGAAGATGATCGCCTCTCCGACCGCCATGCCGTTCTTCGTGCCTCCAAAGCACAGCACATCGACTCCTACCTTCCACGTGATTTCCTTCGGTGCGACACCCAGCGTGGCCACGGCGTTCGCAAAGCGGGCTCCGTCCATGTGGACTCGCAGTTCGTGACGCCGTGCGACTTCATGCAACTGCTGCAAATGTTCGATCGAATAGACTGTGCCCAATTCGGTGGCTTGAGTCAGGCTTAAGACTCGTGGCTTCGGATAGTGAATGTCGCACCTGCGTTGGACCATGTGCGAGACCGATTCTGGTTTGATGCGACCTTCCTCGCCATCGACCAAAAGAATCTTTGAGCCGTTCGAGAAAAACTCTGGAGCGCCGCATTCGTCCGTCTCAGCGTGAGCCAACTCATGGCAAATGATGCTGTGATACGACTGGCACAGCGCCGACAACGCGAGAGCGTTTGAGGCTGTTCCATTGAAGGCAAAAAAGACGTCGCAGTTGACCTCAAATAATTCCCGCAACAGATCGGCGGCCTTGGCGGTCCATTCATCGTCGCCGTAGGCCGGCACATGCCCGTGATTCGCACGGGCCATCGCTTCCCATGCTTCTGGGCAAATGCCCGAATAGTTGTCGCTGGCAAAATGTCGGCGTCCGGTGGAGCTTGAATCAAACATCAAAACAACATCCTTTCATGACGGTCGTTAAAGAGTTTCGTGCAACACGCCGTCACGCAACTCAGCTCGACGCGGAAATCGAGCGGCTAACTCTGTGCTGTGAGTCACGCAAATCAGGGCACTCCCCGTATCTCGGCTGAGTTCCAACAGGAGCGAACCAATTGAATCGGCATTCGCCCGGTCGAGATTCCCCGTCGGCTCATCCGCAAGTAACAACGCCGGCTGATTGATGAGCGCACGACAAACGGCGACTCGTTGACGTTCACCACCGGAAAGCTGTGCCGGTCGATGATCTAAGCGCGCTTGTAGCCCAACTCGATCCAGGAGCTTGCGAGCTCGATCGACAT
>JANNDA010000973.1:0-8297 GCA_031387195.1 Planctomyces sp.
GCTCGTCGGCGGCATCGGGATCATGAATATCATGCTGGCGACTGTCACCGAACGAACTCGCGAAATCGGCATCCGACGGGCGCTGGGAGCACGCCGTCGTGACATCACTCGGCAATTTGTGATCGAGACGATCCTGTTGTCAGTGACCGGCGGCTTGACCGGAATTGTCGGCGGCTTCGCCTGCGGCCCGTTCGTCGATGGCCTGCGTTGGTCGATCAAACAGCTCTTTCCCACCGTGATGAAGTCGCTGCCAGAAGCGGTCCAAACCGTCGATCCGATCGTTCTCGCGTGGTCGATTCCGGTGGCCTTCGGAATTTCCGTCGCTGTGGGCGTGATGTTCGGCCTGTATCCTGCACGCCGCGCCGCTGCGATGAATCCGATCGATGCCCTGCGGCATGTGGCGTGAGTTGGTCTCAGAACGTGGCACAGGCGGCTCGCCTGTGTGTTATCAAGTTTGAATCACAGGCGAGCCGCCTGTGCTACGAATATTGAATTCGCGCTTACGGTTGCACGCTCCCTGCCTGTCGGACTCCTGATCCCTTTTGCTTTGTGGCGGAATCACCGAGGTCTGCTCGCGTTTTGTCAGCCAACGCGGTCAGTCGCGCAACAACCTCTGGATGTTTCTCGGCCACGTTGGTTGCTTCTGCTCGATCCACTTCGAGATCAAACAGCACAAGCCCGTTTTCTTTCTGAGCTGGCTTCCCCGGTTTGCCTTCGGCACCGGCATTCGTGGCGTCGGTCGAGATGTATGAGTGCGGGAAGTGCAACTTCCAGCGACCACTGCGAACCGCTTGCAGATGTTGGCCCCAGTAAAAGGAGAGCGACTCGTGAGGACTCTTCGCATCGGGCGTTCCTGAGATGAGCGGCCAGATGTCGAGGCCGTCGATCGGGCGTTTCGGCAGATCCGCTTCGGCGAGCTTGGCGACTGTCGGCAGAATGTCGATCGTCATCGCAGGTTCAGAACAGGTCTGACCGGCGGGGATTGTGCCGGGCCAACTCATGATGCACGGGACGCGCACGCCTCCGTCCCACGCGGTCCCTTTCCCTTCACGCAGTCCGCCTGAGCGACCGGCGTGATTTCCATAAGTCAGCCAAGGGCCGTTGTCCGACGCGAAGATCACCAGCGTGTTCGACGTCAGGCCGAGCTTCTCCAACGTGGCGGTGATTTCTCCCACAGACCAGTCGATCTCTTGGATCACATCGCCGTACAGACCTTGAGCCGACTTCCCTTTCTGTTTGTCAGAGACAAACAGCGGGACGTGCGGCATCGCAAGTGGCAAGTATAGGAAGAACGGTCGCTCGCGATTCTTCTCGATGAATCCGACCGCTCGTTCGGTGTACCACGTCGTCAACTTGGCTTGTACTTCCCCCGTGACATTCGCGTTGACGATCTTGTCCCCGTCGATGAGCGGCAAGTGCGGCCAATTCTTCAACCGATCTTCCAACGGCAGATGCGCGACACCCGGATGATAGGGCCACATGTCGTTCGAGTACGGCAACCCAAAGTATTCATCGAAGCCATGCCGCGTCGGGAGGAACTGCGGATGATGCCCCAGATGCCACTTCCCAAAGATCGCAGTCGCGTACCCGCGCGACTTCACGACTTCCGCGATCGTCATTTCATCTGCATGAATACCGTTCTGACTCTTCGGTCCGAGCGCTCCGAGGATTCCCACTCGATTCGGATAACAGCCGGTGAGCAACGCCGTTCGCGATGCGGAACAGACCGCCTGAGCCACGTAGAAATCAGTAAACCGCATGCCTCGTTCGGCGAGTCGATCGAGATTCGGAGTCGTCCAACCCTTCGCCCCATAACAGCCGAGATCACCGTAACCCAAATCGTCCGCATAGATCAGCACAACGTTGGGGAGCCTGTCTGTTGCTGACGAGGTTGTGACAAACCCAACGCTCAACAACACGAACATGACCCAGGCAACGGCACAATGACCAAAGACTCGCATCACAGTTCACTCCGAAATTCGTGACGAATACCAGCCCTTAGACAATCTGTCGTGAGCCCGAGCGCCCAAGAGCTTGATCAAAGGAGATACCAGATTGAATGATCGATTTATGGCATTGTCAGATTTTTGATCCATTCAATTCATCGGGCCATCAACCGCTCGTCCAGTTTCTGTTTCACTTCGAGCAGGTCTTTCCGAGGAAATTGATCCAGCGCAGCAAGGAAGGACGCTAGAGGGATTCGCAGTTCGACAGCGGGCGCGGAACGCAGAGCTTGCTCACGGAACAGCGCTTTCAGCCGGTTCGCGTCGGCAACCGTGTCGGCGGCGGACATCAGGATCGCAGAGGGTTCGTGGACGGATTTGCGTTTCATAGTTGCCTCCAGCGAGCTACGGCTTCGGTGTGGACGGATTGGATGAATTTGATGCCGTAGTGCGTCCCTTGTTGACGGCACGTTTCGAGTCGCTGACGAACATCGTCTGGTGTGAGTTGACCTTGCTCAACACCCAACAGCAGCACCCCGGGAAAACCAGTGATCACCAAATCCAGCGATTGAGCGATCGACCGCGCCGCAAATTCATCGAGCAGCAACAGTTGGTAAGCCGGATCGGCACGTTGAGCAAGAACAATTGCATCCGCTTCGCCATGATGCAACGTTGCCGACGAATCATCACCGCTCAATTTGGCGATTTTTGCGGCGATGAGTTTGGCTCGGCGTCGTTCCGCCGCCGTCAGTTCCACACGCACAAGTTGTTGAGCGGATGAAAACGCATCTTTCCAACCGTGATCGGCCAATTCTTCGACGACGCTTGCAGGCACATGAATCTCGTCGAACAACGACAACAACAGTGGGACGCTTTGCGACTGAAATGCCGAAATCAAAGGACCGGTGTTACAAGCAACGAGCATGGCTGAATGTGGTCACTTTCAATGGGTGTTTGGGCCTATCGTGTGATCCCTTAACACGGTCGATGTTTCGTGGCATCGCTCATCTTCTCGGATTGTTGAGTCGTTGGCGGGATTCTATGGCGGCATCTGTTGCTCTTCGACCCCGCAGTTCATGAATCCATCCCTTCATGCAACTTGACGTCAACGTCGGCAATCCCTTCAGTGCCGTCAAGAAAAATCTTTGGTATCGACTGGTGATCGTTCTCTTTCACTCGATGATCGTGTTCTGAATTCGGGATGCAGTCACCTGCTTTTGTGATTGAGCCTTATGCTTTCTTGGCTGATTGATTTGAGTTTGCGGCATCGCTTCATCGTCATTCTGGCGGCGCTGTCGCTGGTTGTTGGCGGCGGTGTGGCGCTGCGGTACATCGATATCGACGCCTTTCCGGATACGACTCCGGTGCAGGTGCAGATCAACACGGTCGTGCTCTCGCTGGGGCCGGAAGAGGTCGAGACGCAGATCACGTTTCCCATTGAGTAGGCAATTAGCGGGCTACCCAAGTTGGAGAGTCTGCGCTCGATCTCGAAGTTCGGCATGTCGCAGGTGGTCGTCACCTTTGCCGAAGGGACTGACATTTATTTCGCGCGGCAGTTGCTGACAGAGAGATTGGGAACGGTCGAACTTTTGGCGGGTCTGGAGCGGCCGAAGTTGGGGCCGGTCTCGACGGGGCTGGGAGAAGTGTTTCATTACGTCGTGACAGGGCAGGGGGACGACGTCACTGAACTGAGGACAATTCACGATTGGATCATTCGGCCGGCGATGCGCACGGTTCCCGGCACAGCCGAAATCAACACGTGGGCGGGTTTGAAAAACAGTTTCAAATCAGGCTCGATCCCGAACGGCTCATCAAGCATGGGCTGACGTTCGAGGAAGTGATCGCTGCCGTGAAGGCCAACAATCGGAACGTTGGCGGTGGATCGATCAGTCCGACAACGGGAATGTTGCTGGTTCACGGTGTCAGCGCGCACGACGACGATTGAAGAGATCAAGGGAATCGTCATCAAAGCGATCAACGGCGTGCCGTTGCGAGTCGGTGAAGTCGCAGACGTGACCATCGGTCATGAAGTTCGTCGCGGTGCGGTCACGGCTGATAGGCAGGGAGAGGTGGTGCTCGGCCTGGGCTTCATGTTGATGGGGGAGAACAGCCACGAAGTGACGTGGTCGATGAAGTATAAGGTTGATGACATCAAGAAAACGCAGCCAGCGAATGTCTCGGTCACACCAGTTTATGACCGCACTGAGTTGGTCGCTTTCGTCTTCGACACGGTTCGCAAGAATCTGTTCGAGGGTGGCCTGTTTGTCGTTGCGGTGTTGTTTCTGTTCCTGGAAAATCTGCGTGCGGCGGCGATCGTGGCGCTGGCGATTCCGCTGTCACTGTTGTTCGAGTTCTGCGGCATGTTGAAGTTCGGCATCTCGGCCAGCTTGCTGAGCCTCGGTGCGATCGACTTCGGCATGGTGGTGGATAGCTCGGTGGTGATGGTCGAGAACTGCATTCGGCACATCGCTCACGGTGACAATAAACGGCGACCACTGCTCGATGTCATCCGCGACGCGGCAATCGAAGTGCGGCGACCGACGATGTTTGGCGATCTCGGTTCGGAGTTTGTCCCGCGACTCTCGGAAGGAGCGTTGGTGCTGGGGCTCGTGCGACTGCCGGGAACCGATTTAGCCGAGTTGGTGCGCGGCAACACGGCGATCGAAAAACTGCTGCTGGAAAAATTCCCGGACGAGGTCGCACACGTCTGGAACTGCATCGGCACTGCCGAAGTGGCGACCGATCCAATGGGGATCGAACTGACGGACGAGTTCATCTCGCTCAAGCCGCGTTCACCGTGGAAGCAGGCGACGACGCAAGACGAAGTGACCGCGCTCATCGAAAGCCACGTCCGCACGTTTCCGGGAATTCAATACGAACTGCTGCAACCGATTGAGCATCGTGTCAACGAGATGATCTCCGGCTCGCGATCGCAGTTTGCTATGCAACTCTTCGGAGACGAGTTCCCGGTCTTACAACAAAAGGGCGCAGAAATCGCCGTGGCATTGCGACAGGTTCGAGGTAACGCGGACGTGTACTCGTCGTCGTTGGCGGCTCAGCCGGTGCTGCAGATCAAGGTGCGACAAGAAGAGTTGGCGCGCTACGGCGTACAGGCGGAGCAGGTTTTGGAAATGATCGAGTCGATCGGCAGCCTGCCGTTGTCGGAGATCGTGCAGGAACAATTGCGGTTTCCGCTGGTGATCCGCTTGCTGGACCAGCATCGCACGAGCCCGGAAGCGATCGGTGCAATTCAACTCCGTACCGCGACCGGCGAACGACTGCCGCTGTCGCGTCTCGCCAGCATCGACATCGTCGAAAGCCCATCGACGATCCGCCGCGAGTGGGGCCAGCGCTGCCTCAACATCACCTGTAACGTGCGTGGCCGAGACCTCGGCAGCTTTGTGGCCGACGCGCAACGGCTGATCGCGGAACAAGTGAAACTTCCAGCGGGACGATACCGCATCGAATACAGCGGGCAGTTTGAAAACATGGGGGACTGGTGCAAAGAGCACGACCGGCCCGATTCGCAGTGCTTCGTCTGTCACCCTGAAAGCAGACCGAGTTCGCTGCCAAGTACGGCAAGCAGCCGCCGAAGCTCTAGTGCGGCGAAGTCGCAAAAGTAACCCGAAGCGTTAGCGAGGGCAGGCGCTCCAAGAGACTCTGAATTCAGGCTCATCCGACTCCAGCGTTGATGGCCATCAAAAAGCAGAAGCCCAGTTTCCGAGGAAACTGGGCTTCTGGTGTTTCTGACTGATTCCGCGGAATCGACTAGACCATGTCCTTCAGGGCCTTCATCGGGCGAACCTTGACGACATTCTTCGCCGGCTTGGCCGGACGGTCCATCAACTCACCTGGCTTGAACGGGTTTGGCACACCCTTTTGAGCCTTCGTGGCTGGCTTGCTGATGCGCACGATCTTCAGAAGACCAGGAATCGCGATGAGCCCCGGACCTTTCTTGCCGATCTGCGAGGCAATCAGGGCCGTCAGCGAATCAAGCACTGCTGTGACTTGCTTTCGGTTCAGCTCTGTATCCTCAGCGAGCTTGTTGAGGATCTCGGACTTGGTAATGGACTTCGCAGCTTTTTCCGCCATGTGACTCCCTTTCTTGAACGGTCAACGGGACGAACAGAAAACCGGGCCTTGGAACGTTTCTTGGTGTTTGTGCCCGACGTAAATGACTCAGCTTTTCGCGAGGATTCCCGCGAACAGGGCCGGAAATTAACGGTGCCTATCCGCGAAATCAACCAACGTATGCCGACAGATTTGTGATTTTTCCCGAGAAAAATGCAACGTTGTTCGAGAGGCCATTCAAGGCGATGGCCGCTCAAACCCCGTGGCCTCGACTGCGGTCAAGCGTTGGAACATCAATGTCTGCGCCGATTCGGGATCGCTGATCGTGATTTCCAACTGAGCCACGCCGAATGGAATCTCTTCACACAACCACAAGTCGCAACGATAGCGCAGCGCATGATCGGCATGTTTCGGTTGGAACAATGTCTGCGCAGCCGCACGCTGACATCGGAAAGCCTTCTTCGGTCGTAGTGGCGTTTTGAGATAACGGATGTGTCCCGGATTGAACGGCATGAAGCGCGTTCCTTTATCACTCGGCAAGCCGGTGATCAACATCCGCAGACGCACGATCTCGTCTGGCTTGAGCGAACGATTCTTGGGTGATGACAAGACCTCATGCGGCAGTTTGCCGACGTTGAACGCCGCCTCATCAAAGTAGGCCGTGAGTCCACGTGCTTCAGGCAGCGGCTCGGAATTCAGTCGATACCAGCCAGAGTTCCAATCGAAGTTGACTGGCAAGAGTGATGTTCCTGGAGCACCTTCAACACGTATGCAATCAGTGCTCACGGTGAGCTGCGTCCAACCGATCGACTCCGCCGGTGTCGGCCGATCATCCCACAACACGGGAGAGCCTGCCCCTTGGAAGGTGACCGATCGAACGTCGCGGTCGCTGTTTTCGGGAAGATTGGGGAACCAGGTCCACAGTTTTCGCTCGAAAGGAAATGACGGTGCCGGCTCGCTGTAATCAACCCAACCCCAGCCATCCATCAGCGTGAAGAGCCACGGATGCTGCCACGGATTTCCGCCGGGCAAACTGGCTGAAGCGATCGACGCCGCTAGCAATCCTGTCGCCAGACATTGAAACCAACGTCGTGAGCCCCACGCATCAACGACCGGGATCATCGCCATCAACCACAGTGGCGTGAGCCACAACATCCAGCGCAAAGCCACGCTGTTGCCGCCGTAGTTGTAGTGCTGCGTTTTTGACAGATAGAAGCCGAGCACGATCACAGTCATCACCGCGCTCAAGATCAGCATCGTTCGCTGTCGGCAGTCTCCCCAGCGGTTCCAGCGAACCCAGCCGATCAACGTCAGTAAGAAGACCGGTGTCAGCGACAGCAAGCCGTGATGCCCGACCGTGCAATGCACGAAGTACATCAGCGGCGAATCGAGATTGCGGTCGAGCCCTTGTGGATTGGACCAATAACTCGGAACCCCTTCGTGCTCGTAAACGTACTTGTCGCCGCCGTAGCTCGAATAGAACGGCATCGGCCCGCCAGTCACGATCCAATTTGTCGCCACAAACGCCGCAATGGGGATCAACGCGGCGGGCACAAACACGCACAGCGTACGACGAGCGTTCGCCGTCAGCAGCAAAGTTCCGAACACAACAACGAGCAACGCCGCCGGCAGTTCAAAACAAAACGTGGCTGCGGCAAAAAATCCGGTCAACACAAAATATCGCTTCCGCCGTTCGCCGTCGCGGAATATTCGCAGTGTCGCAAACAGCGCGATCAACATGCAGACCGCCGCCGGAAAATGATTGTTGAGCGACGACGAGAACGGCCCCAGCAACGTCCCCCAGCTCGCCGCGGTCAACACGAACAACTTGCTGATATCTCGCCGAGCATTCCGTTCGACCAACATCGAAAACAAAATCAACCACACAACTCGCGGCAGCCAATTGACGATCAGCAAAATCAACCGCGATACCTCAGCCGTCTGATTGTCGAGGTTCCAGCCGGTGCTGCGTTTCACTCCCCAGTAAACGCCCGCCACCAGCGTGCTCTGCAACGGCGGCTTCGACGAATAGAAATGCCCGTCATGCCGGACTTTGTCGATCGTTCCCCAACCGGGTCGAGCGTCGATCTCATCAATCTGAAACGTCCCGCGTTCCACCAGCGACCACACGGTTGCCCAACGCGACCGATCATTGGCACTCTGCAACGGCTGCGAGTTCAACACTTGCACGAACGACATCACCGAGGCGACCACAACGATCAGCCACATCGCAAAACGCCGCCCGTTGCGAGCATCCACGGCAACGTCGCTCGGCGTAATTAA
>JANNDA010000979.1:0-2778 GCA_031387195.1 Planctomyces sp.
AAAGCGACCCTATCATGGCCGACGTGATTCGGCGCGTCGGTGAGTTTCGCTTGAAACCGAAACGTGGCCGCTTCGAGTCGCTCGTGAGATCAATTCTGGCTCAGCAGATTTCAACAGCAGTCGCTCGATCAATGCTGAAGAAGTTGCAACAGCGAGTCGCACCGAACCGCATCACCCCCGACAGCCTCAGTCGCTTGTCCGTCGATGACCTTCGCGCGGTCGGCCTCTCGCGGCAGAAGGGAACGAACTTGTTGGACCACACTCAAAAATTCCGCGAGCGATCCGTGCGGCTGCATCTGGTACAGCGTATGACGGACGAAGAGGTCATTGCCGAGTTACTGCCGGTGAAAGGGATCGGTCGCTGGACCGTGCAGATGTTTCTGATCTTCTGCCTTGGCCGCGTTGACGTTTTTGCTCCCGACGACTTCGGCTTGCGCTCGGCGTTGCAAAAGTTGTACGGCCTTTCGGAATTGCCGAAGCGTGCTCACGCCGAAGAACTCGCCGCTCCGTGGCGACCGTATGCGACAGTCGCCTCATGGTACTTGTGGCGCAGCCATGAGCTGGAATGAGGAAACAATCGTGTCCCTCAACGCAAAGTCTGAAAACGCGAGAGTCACCGCAGTTCCAGAGACTAAAACAAAAGAGAGCGGGAGCGGATGGGAATCGAACCCACCTAGCTACTTTTCAGTCGCCACACTGGGTTTGAAGCCCATGTCGGTCACCAGATCCGAGTACGCTCCCGAATGACTCGCAGGCTACTTGCTGCGTCCGCGAGTCGCTACCGATCGGACTCGACTTTGCCGAGAAACTTGCGGATTCTCTGGGGAAATCGGGGGAGTTGCGAAGTGGTGCCGATGTCATCACCACGCTGTTCGATGTCGCCTTTGCCTTCGATTGGTCGCTCGGGTGATGGCTCCGTTCGAGCGATCAACGCTGGGACCGCGTCGTCGCCAAGCTGCGCGATAGCGACGGGGCTGGTGATCTCCAGTGCGGACACCACGGCGGCGACGGTGGATTTGAATGGCGCGCAGTTTGCCACCATTGACGGGCGGCCCCTTGTCGTCCACTGACAACCAATTCGACCGGAAGAATCGGATCGCGACCGAGTGGTGAGTTCAGGAGTCTTTGGTTGTTTTGGCTTTCGCGGTCATCGCCTGACCGATAGGGTCTGCGGCGACTGCTCTCGCGAATGAGGTTCGCTGCAGCAATCCAGAAAGAACTTCGCCTTTCATCTTCTCTCTGAAAGGCATGGCCTCCGGCCAGAGTTCGTGAGATTGCCTCTTCGCGTCTTTGACACCGCTGACCGATCGGCCCTCTTTGCAATTTCAGCGCAGGGGTCAGGTCTTCAAATTTCATTTTTGGCCTCACGAATGGGGCGCGATGTGGATTGGAGTGGCGACGTGAAATTGGAGTCAGGGGGTGGATCGTCGGCCAAAAATGAAATTTGAAGACCTGACCCCGGGCGACCGACATCGCTGATGTTTTCGGAGGACGAATGCAGGCATCGAGTGCGGAGTGATCCTTTGGCGAAACGAGACAGGAATCAGAAGCAACACACCTATGGTCGAGCATCAACCATCACTTCAAAATGCGAACTCGGCACCGGCGTTAGAGCTGATGGGCTCGCGGCAATTCACGTCGTGGCTCACGGAGCAGCGGGCCAGTTTGGCGTTCACGACGTATCAGTCGGGCAAGCTGTTCTTGATTGGGTTGCAGCCGGACGGGCGGCTTTCGACCTTCGAGCGGACGTTCAATCGTTGCCTGGGACTGTGGGGCGACGGACAGACGTTGTGGATGACGTCGCTGTATCAGCTTTGGCGGTTTGAGAACGCGCTGGAGCCGGGGCAAGTCGCCAATGGTTACGACCGGGTCTATGTGCCGCAGGTCGGCTATGTCACGGGCGATCTCGACATTCACGACGTGTCGGTTGATGCCGATGGCAAGCCGGTCTTCGTCAACACTTTGTTTGGCTGCCTGGCGACGACCAGTGACCGGCACAGTTTCACACCGCTGTGGCAGCCGCCGTGGTTGACGAAGTTGGCGGCGGAGGATCGCTGTCATCTCAACGGGTTGGCGATGGAGGCCGGCCGACCGGCGTATGTGAGCAGTGTCAGTCAAAGTGATGTGGCCGACGGTTGGCGTGCGCGGCGGCAGGACGGTGGCTGCGTGGTCGATGTGCGGACGAACGAGATCGTCGTCACCGGCCTGTCGATGCCGCATTCGCCGCGTGTGTATCGCGATCAGTTATGGCTGCTCAATTCCGGCACCGGGCACTTTGGTCGAGTCGATCGCAGTACCGGCCAATTCGAGCCGCTGACGTTTTGCCCCGGCTACATGCGTGGGATGAGTTTCCTCGGCGACTATGTGGTGATCGGTCTGTCGCAGTGTCGCGAGAACCGCACGTTCCAAGGACTGTCGCTCGACGAGAACCTGAAGACGCACGACGCGGAGGCTCACTGCGGGTTATGCGTGATCGACCTGCGGACCGGAGACTTAGTGCATTGGTTGTGGCTGCAAGGAGTCGTCCGCGAGCTGTACGACGTGGTCGTGCTCCCCGGAGTGCGGCGTCCCTCAGCCCTCGGCTTCAAGACCGACGAAATCCGCAGAACGATCACGATTGGGGAGGTTGCTCGATGAGCCGACCATCCGATTTACGGAGCCGGGAACAAGCCCGCGTCGATCAAGCGTTGTCGAATCCGAATTCGATGTGGCAGGTTGATCGACAACACGCGAACCGTGGTGCGTCCGATTGGAGTGCGACCCACAAGTCGGGGACCG
>JANNDA010000982.1:0-3325 GCA_031387195.1 Planctomyces sp.
CGAAATTGTGCCGAGTCGAGCGGGGCTTTCGTTGCTGAAGTATGAGGTAACAGGACCAGGCACGAAGATCGTTGAGCTGACGTCAGGCACGCTCGCACCGGACGTTTATTCGATCCTGCTCGAGGGAAAAGAGATCGCGAAGCTGACGGTCAGCAGTGGCGTGATCGACTCAACGCTGTTGGTCTCGCAGACGGCGGGGTTCCACGAACTCAAAGCGGGCGGCGCAAACTTCATGGTCGGCAACGCCTTTTCGTTTGGTCGTCTTGACCCGCAACAAACGGGACCGAGCCTCAGTCCGCGCGGAGTCAAGACTCAAGGAATGCGCGTGTTCGAGGAGGCGATCGCGGCCAACCTGCCGACGATGGTCTACATGTATTGGACCGGTTACGTGACTCACAAACCGTTCGGCAGCATGAAGAGCTGGGGCAACGTCGAGATGAATGAGGCCATGCGGCTGCTGAGCTTTCACACGGCTCAGCGGCTGCGGCGATTCGGGAACAATGTCCTCAGCATCGGCACGCTCGATGAGCCGGGACTCGGTTGGGGCAAGACTCCGGCGGGAGGTTCGGCATCGGGCTTTCCCGACTGGGACGAGCAAGCGTGGTACGAGCAGCGCGGCTGGCAATTCACGAACGATCCCGCCTCGCGGCCGGCCGACGACTGGCTGAAGTACATGACGATCCGCTGCGAGATCATGAAGGAGTGTCAGCGACAGGCGCGCCGCGACCTCAAGGCCGTCTGGCCGCAAGCTGCGTTCAGCACCGACCTGTATGCGCCGCACGCGATCATGGACGGGACCGATCCGCTGAATCAGGAAGTCAACGATATCCCGTCATCGCATGTGTTTGTCGATTGGGGCATCGATCGTTTGGGCGTCTACAGCGGCGTGGCGTTGGAGAAGTCGCACGATCCGCATTCGCGATTGGCTCACGCGATGAATGGACAACTCTTCGGTGACGTCGTCGCTCAGCCGCAGCAGACCTATGCGTATCGAGCGGCCATGAACGGCATGTTGGCCGCCGGGCTGAACAGCAACTGGTGGCTCAACATGACCGGTATGAAGCCCGCTGAGTTGGCCGAGATCAACAACGCGGCCAAGAAGATCGGCCCGGTTCTGAAAGAGACCATCGCCACCCACCATGACGTCGCCGTGCTGTGGAGCTTCACCGAACTGGCACTGCGTGAGAAAGAAATCACTGCTCGCGAGGCGGCCAAGAAGACCGGAGAAAGCATCAAACAAACGATCGCCTCGCTGCCGGAGAACACCGCGCTCAAGAGCAAAGAGATCGACATCAACGCTTACAACGTCGGCGGTGACTACAAAGAGACGGTGCTCACGGCTCATTACGCCTTATCGCGAGCGGGCTATCCGGCGCACATCGTTCACGAACGAACGCTGCCGTATGGCGTACTCAAGAATTACAAGACGTTGCTGATCGTCGGCCAGACGCAGGATTTTGCGGCTCCGATCCAAGAAGCGTTGAAGCAGTTCGTGATGGCGGGCGGGCGGATCATCACCGACAAGAGTACGACCGTGAAATTCGACAACGCGATCGTCGCCGATGTCGATCTCCAGGGACTGTCTTACCGCTGGAGCGTGCTCTTTCAGCAAGACGCGAAATCCTTCAAGACGCTGCGAGAAGCCAGTTCGTATCAAACGAATCATTTCATGGACGAGCCCGTGCGCAATGCGGTTGCTCCGCTCAAGGCCGCGCTGCGACAGACCGCCTCGCGCTCGTGGGTCGAGACCGATTCCAACGAATTGCTGATCGAACATCAGATGGCGGGCGAAGGTTCGATCGTGCTCGTGGCGAACGGCTTTGAAGAGCTGCCGCAGACCGCCGACGACAAAAAGTATCCGATCTACAACTACGCGACGCAGACTGCGAAGTTGTTGATCCACGCTCCGGACGCCACACCGAAGAGCGGCACCCCCGTCGTCTACACACTGGAAGGTGCGAACTTCGACAAGTCCAACAAGCTCGCTGATCCGACGCAGTCCGTCGCGACCACCTTCGAGCCGGCGGAGATGAAGGTCTATTTCATCGCCCCGCGTGAGCCGGAAGGGATTCAAGTCGCGGCCACGATTCATCGCGGCTCGCTGTCGATCGAATCCAGCTTGAAGAGACTCAGCATGCCCTGGCCGATCCTGGTCACCGTCAGCGATCCGGCTGGGCAAGAGCTGTATCGTCTGCATCGCTCGACCAATTTGGCTGGCAAGTATCACGAAACTCTGCCGCTGGGTGCGAATGCACCGGCTGGTGAGTACACGATCAAACTCAGCAGCCTCGTGGCCAACTTGTCGTCGGAGGCCAAAGTGACTCACACCACCGAGCTTCGCGTTCCGCGACCAATTGCGCTGGCACGGCTCTTCGACACCGAACGGTTGCGGGATTTTGTGAACTCAAAACCGAAGATCACGATCGTCGCACCAGCCGATCTGCCTGCGGATGTCCTGACCGCGCTCAACGACCGTCTGCAAAAAGCGGGAGCGGTCGTCACGGTGCAAACGGATTCGGCCGTGCTCCGCAAAGTGAATTACCCGCGCGTCTGGAATCCGTATGCGATGGTCTTCTCGGTTGAGATGAAAGCCGAAGCGAAACCGCTCAAGCCGGAGCGACAGATCACACTTGGCACCGCAGCCGATGGGGCGTTCACCGCAAAGACGAGCGACGGCCAAGATGTCTCGTCCGATTGGCGATTGCCGAACAGCCTGATCACGATCGGCGGCGAGGGTTTCGTTGATTTCAGCGGCGATGTCGAGCAGTGCTACGAACCCGGAGTCCAGTTGTTCGTCAACGAGCAACGTCAAATCACGTCGCACAACGCACAAGGTCGCGAAGTGAAGACGTCACCGGAATTCCGCGCTCGCTGGGCGAAGCCGTGGTCGCGACTGACTCAGCATGTCGGCGCGTACCAACTGCCGGCTCAACTTCCAGAAGCCTACACGACCGACTCGCACCTAATCGTGATCGGCAACAGCACGACCAACCGCACGATGGCCGTGCTGCAAGCCAGCGAACTGCTGCCACAAATTGCCGACGAGAAATACCCCGGCCCCGGCGGAGCACTCGTCAGTCTTGTCTGGAGCCCGTTCGCCGTGGAGAAGAACGCGATCACGATCGCGGCCAGCGATCCCGCCGGATTGAAAGCGGGGATCGATGAACTGCTGAAGCTGCTGAAGTAGCCGCGATGCTGCTCGCATTTACGTAGCCGTCACGCACCGCCGGAGGGGCCCAAATTGTGTTGGGCCGGGTTTTTTAATTAGTACAGAGAACCACGGCTCGTGACGCGGGGCGTGTCGGCGACGTAGTGCGGGGTCACC
>JANNDA010001004.1:0-3631 GCA_031387195.1 Planctomyces sp.
AGCGAAATGCAGTATCAATGGCCTCTAAACTCGGTGCCGTGTTGAACTCAAAAACCGACATCAAGAATGCGCTTTCAGGCAGGTCGTTCCAGTCTCCATTGTCGTAAAGTTGGACAGCATCTTCCTCATTCGCATAATTGTCCGGCTGACCAAATCCAGTTCCAAAATGAGCGAACGCGGCAGGATTGGTGAACGACTCGCCCGTCGTCCAAACATAACTTCCTTCATTCGCTCGGTCGTTTAATCCAATCCAAAAATCACCGCCATTGAGCTCCGAATAGACTCGGAATGTCTGTTGAATGAATGCCGCTTCGGCCGCAGTTCTGATGCTCGCCAAGTGCCCGCCCAGCGCCACCGCAGCAGCTTCGGCATCGGCCCAAGTCATTCGTGGTGCAATCAAATAGGTATGCCCGTTCCCGCCGTTCGCCACCGACCATTGGTACGGAGTCGTGTCGCTCCCAGAGTAACCAACGAATAT
This sequence comes from Planctomyces sp., assembly GCA_031387195.1. Lineage (GTDB taxonomy): Bacteria > Planctomycetota > Planctomycetia > Planctomycetales > Planctomycetaceae > SXKJ01. Next base: position 479 of record JANNDA010001004.1, read on the forward strand.
CCCACTTCCCGTGTTATCGACGGTGATGTTGTTCCGGATCGTCGCGTTGCGGGTGCTGTAAACGGCGACCCCGGAGGCTGCAGCTCCGACCCCATTCCCCAGCGGCAATAGTCCAGAGGCGTCCGAGCCAATGTAATTACCTTGGATGTCGGCATTGATCACGCCGTCGAGAACAATCCCTTCGCGTAAGTTGCCCGAAATGATATTGCGGTCGCACACTTGTGAACCGCCGATCGTCACATTGTCGACGCCACTGATCGCAACGCCTTTGTCTCCATTTCCAAGTGCGGATGTTCCGGCGGCATCAGTGCCGATGTAGTTGCCGTTGATCGTGAAATCGTGACTTCGGAAAGGGTCGTTCGCACCGCCATGATACGTAAAAATGTTGATCCCACTTCCTGCGTTGGCGGAGATCACATTTCCGGTGATTCGCATATTCGCACTGACATTCACGGAAATACCCAAGGAGCCGTTTCCAAGCGGTAACGCTCCAGTGACGTCAGTTCCAATCTTGTTCCCTTCGATAGCCACAAACGCCCCACCGAGATTAGCGCCACCCTCCATGAAGATCCCGACATCGGCGTTTCCCGAAATGAGATTGCCCTCTCCGGGCATCAAACCACCGATGGCCAAGTCATCGACGGAATACACGCCGATGCCGTGGCTATTCGGAATCGCCGCAGTCCCGGTGGCATTTGTGCCACTGAAGTTGCCGAGGACCGTGACATCTCGACTGCGGACGCCGTGAATTTCGCGAACGAGAATGCCGCGTACTCTGTTGCCTGATGTGACGTTTCGATCGGCCGAGTTCGCGCCGCCGATTACCACTGAGGTCGAACCGGCAATGTCGATGCCCGATTCGCCGTTCGGACGTGCCAACGTCCCGGTCGCATCGACTCCCAGGTAGTTCCCAGCAATCAAGACATCGTCCGCGAACTCGGTATAGACGCCGTTTGCGCCGAAGTTGTTGATCACAAAACCGCGCACCTCAACAGAGTCGGATAGGACGAACAGTCCGTTGGCTGCCAGTCCATTTCCATCGAGCACAACCTCCGGCCCGTTGGGATTCGTATTGCCCGTGAACGTCGCTTGCGTGGTGGCATCGAGCGTGACCGCTTGGCCGTTGACGTTGTTGATCGACGGCAATCCCGATACCAGCGAAATTTGAAAGACGTCGGCGTCGGCATCGGCTCCGGGAACGCTCAAAGCATTGTCGGCATCCACAAAGCCGGGGTCGGTGTCCGGAATTGCGAACTCAATTCGAGCGGCGTCCACCGACTGGTTCGCATCCTCAATCGCCTGCCGCAGCGAACCGGCTCCGGAGTCCGACGTGTTGGTGACGAGCACTGTCGTGGCTAAGAGCGCCCGACACTCCAGTGATTCCGACTCTGCGGCGGCACGTCGGGCAAGAGTGCCCAACCTGCGGCGGTTTGCCGAGCGGTGTTGCGAGAGAGGTCGGGTTTTCCAGCAATCGAACAGTCGGCTCAGCAGCATGGATTCGTTCCTTTTGACAAGGTGTGAAAGTGGGCTGGGGTCATGAATTCGAGTCTGCCCACCGTCCAACGGACATGCGGGCACAACGGTCACACAGAGGGACTCGTTTGACGCGAGCGGTTTGTGACAGCGGAATTGTCGAACGACAAAAATTGGGGAAGTTGGCTGGAAAGTGCCGCGAAGCCATCAGCCGGTCGTTCATCCCGTGAGGATTGCAGCGATTATCCTGACATCGAAACAATCGACCGCCCCAAGCCTGCCATCGGTGGTGCTGCTGGATGTGCTCACGCAACTTATGCTGCGGTCGCGCTTGGCAGACGAGTTCACGTTGGGAAGAATGTGATTCAGGGGTTCCGCGTTCATTCGAGGATTGAAATGTCTCAATTGGCGAGCGGGTCTGTCACGCGGTGGATTCCTGGGCTGAAGCGCGGGGACCAGGAGGCTCAGACATGGCTGCTGGCTCGGTACTATCAGCGCGTCCTGAGTCTGGCAGAGGTGCGACTTGGAAATGCTCCGCGACGTGCAGCCGATGAGGAGGATGTCGCCTCGGAAGTATTCCATCAGTTTCTGAATCGTGCCCAAACCGACGGATTTCGGCAGCTTGAAGACCGCATCGATCTGGAAGACATCCTGCTGATGCTGACCCGCCGACGGGCGACCGATTCCTTTCGGACCGCGATGACTCGGCGGAAGTTTGAATTGGGCGAGTCGGCGTTCGGGAGAGCCGCCAACGGTCATGCGAACCGCTCGATCGACAATCAACCGTCCGCCAATTCGACCGATTCAGCGGACACCCTGACGCGTGAAATTGCAGAGATCATTCGCGGCTTGTTCCACTCCATCGAATGTGAGGAGTTGAAGCTCGTGCAAATCGCGATGCTCCGCTTACAGGGATTTTCGGCGGACGAAATCGCGGATCAAATCGGCGAGCTGAGACGGACGGTCTATCGACGGCTAGAACTGATCCGAACTCGTTGGCAGCAGTCGCTGGGGGAAGAGTCGGCAAATCTGAAGGGCCAGTGACACAAACCGATTGTGGCAAACGAGTGAGTTGGTGCGTAACACAAAAAGTAACCCGCAGCGTCAGTGAACGGTCAGGGGTCAGGCACCGCAAAATCCAATGTTGGCAGAACAAAGCGTTGATGACAAATCAGGCATCGTCCCGCGAATTTGAAATTTGCGGTGCCTGACCCTGGCTCGCGCGCGAAAGAAATACGTCGTGCGCCCAAGAAGGCTTGTGAGGTCGTGGAGTGATTGAGGAACCCGAACAACTTCGCACGGCATTGAACTGGGACGTGGCGCTGCAAATCGAGCGAGCGGCGGCCGAGTTTGAGGCGGCGTGGCGCAAAGAGGGTTCGACTGAAATCGAACAGGTGCTCCAGAAAAACTCGACGATCCCATCACGCGAATTGTTTTGCGTGCTCCTGGAAACGGAACTGGAACTCCGGCGACTCAATGACGAGACCCCCGATCCCCAGCGATGGATCGAGCGATTTCCGCAATGGCGTCGCGAGATCGAATTCATCCTGGCTCAGTCTTTGCCCGGCGAGTTTCTCGCTGAGGACGGAGCGACTCCTCTTCCGCGAGTCGGTGAGGACTTCGGGCGTTATCGCATTGTGAAAGAAATTGGCCGTGGCGCGATGGGCGTGGTGTTTCAGG
>JANNDA010001125.1:0-3600 GCA_031387195.1 Planctomyces sp.
TTCGTCGTCGGGCTGAGTCTCACGATGACTCCGCTGTCGAATCTCGCTCAAGAGACCACCGCGGCGAATCAATCGGTGGTTGAACCTGCAGATGCTGCCGCGCAGCCCGAACCAGCGGTTGAGCCAGCACTGAAGGTCTCCGCTCCGAAGACGCCGACCGCTTGGGATCTGACGGTTCAAGGTGGCATCTTCATGATCCCGATCGGCATGTGCTCGATCGCGGTCGTGGCCTTTGCGATCGAACGGTTGATCGGCTTGCGGGCGAAGAAGATTGTGCCGCCGAAGTTGCTCGTCGCGCTGACGAAGTTGAACACCGACGCCAACGGGATCGATCCGCGACTGGCTTACGACGTCTGTCAGGCACATCCGTCGCCGCTGGCCAACGTGATTCGAGCGGCGATCTTGAAGGTCGGACGTCCGCACTCGGAATTGGAGAAGGCGGTCGAAGACGCGGTCGGTCGTGAGGCGGACGAGATGGCTCAAAACATTCGGCCGATCAACGTCTCGATCAGCATCTCACCGTTGCTCGGTTTGCTCGGCACCGTGCAAGGAATGATCTTGGCCTTCATGGTCACCAGCAAGACCACGGCGACAGGAGCGGCGAAGGGACAGGAATTGGCGGCGGGAATTTACGTCGCGCTGGTGACGACCTTCGCCGGCTTGTGCGTGGCGATCCCGGCGATCCTCATCGCCAACATGTTGGAAGGTCGCATCGAACGGTTGCTGCGTGACATGGAAGACGTGTTTCTGGAATTGCTGCCGCAGTTCGAGCGGTTTGAAGGGAAGATGCGAATCACTCGCAAAGCAGGACCAGCCGACACGGCCGGTGTGATGCTGAAAGGAACGGCAAGCAAGCCAGCGCCCGTACCCGCAGCGCCAGCTAGCCGCCCGGCAAATGTTTCACGCGCCGCCGAACCGGTTGCGGAAGCGGCTGTTGCTCCCAAAGGACTTTGGGGCGTCATGGGCTCGCGCAGCGAAGTAGAACAAGAAACGTAGGTGACAGCCTTTCGGATTGATCGTTGCGCAATGTAACCCGAAGCGTTAGCGAGGGCGGACGCTCCAGAAAACTCAGAATTCAGAGTCCTTTGAAGCGCTCGCCCTCGCTAACGCTTCGGGTTACTTTCACGGCCTCCCCAAAAGTGAATCTGCGGCTCGACGACGTCAAAGCAAAAATCAACAACCATGCGTTTCAAATCCAAAACCTCCGGTGCCAACAAACGTCAAATCGACATGACGCCGATGATCGACTGCGTGTTTCAATTGCTGTTGTTCTTCATGGTGGCCAGCAATTTCGACGAAGAGGCGAAGACCTCTGACGAAGGCTCGTTGGAAGCGAATCTGCCCGAAGCGGCTGCCGCGATGCCGCTGGTCATGCGGCCGCGCGAGATGATCATCAACATCAATCTCAAGGGGGAGTTCTACGTCGGCGGCGAGAAGCACTCCGAGCCGCAGTTGACCGAGCGTTTGCGACGATCGGCGGTCGATAACCCCGGCAATCAAACCGTCGTGATCCGCGGCGATGAGAAAGCCAATTGGAAATACATCGCCCGCGTGATGAGCTTGTGCAATCAAGCGAAGATCAAAGACTATCGCGTCGCCGTGGTCCCGGAAGGTGAAGCCCGTGATGGCGAAGGAGGCGGACGATGAGAGACCTGCTCCGCATGTCGGAAGAAGAATTGGCGCAGATGTCCGCGCGACAGGGGCTGCGTGTCGCGACGTCGGTCCTGCTCGCGACAGCCAGCGGCGGACTCGCGCTGGCGGGGATGATGGCCCGCTTCTCGCACGGTGAAGAAACGCCGTTGCCGGGAATGAATCAACTCGCGGGTCAGCTTGGTTGGGCGGCGGTGCTGGTCGTGATGTTGATCCTCGCAGCGTGGGTTGCTCGCGGCGTGATCATGAAGCGTCTGCAATGGGCGGTCGCGATCAGCTTGCTCGCGCACCTGTTGCTCTGCGTGTCGATTCACTCGTTGCAGATAGGCACGCCGTTGCCGCTGCAAGCCGACGAAACGGCCGGCGAAGCGAGAAAAGAGCTGACGTTGCCGGACTACGGCGGCATGGAATCGCCGGACGCGCCTGCCGTTGCGGAGTGGGAGAAACCGAACGAGACAGCGACTCCGGAAACGGAATTGAATGTCGAACGGCAGAAGAATCAGGTTGCCGATCCAAGCAATCCGCAGCCGGTCGAGGTCGAGCGTCCGCAAGCAGTGGTCAAGCTCGACACGCCCGAACGTCGCGAACAGGAGGCGTTTCAAAAGGAGGCGCAGGCCGAGATCGAACGCCAGCAGCGCGAGCAGCCGATGCAAACGCCTCAGGTGGTCGCGCAACCTAACGTCAAAACGGCGAAGACCACGCAGACCGAACTCGCAGCGAATGTCGAACAAGCGAAACGGGACAACGCCACACCAACGGCCAAACGCGAACAGGCCGACGTCGCCTCAAACGATCCGCGCGTCGAAGCGGCCAAGCTGAAGGCGAAGCGTGACGACCCGAAGCCGCAAGCGACCGACCAGCAGACCAAGTTCAAAGAGCGAACAGCCACCGCTGCGAAAGCGGCCGCCGCTGCCACCGAATCTGTGCAGGTCGTGACGACTCAAGCCAAACAAGCCTCCGCGCAGGAACGGGCCGTCGATGCCGCGCGTCAACAAGCGGCGAACGTTCCTGCCGCTCAGCGAGCGATGACCGACGGTCCCGTAAAGTCACGCAATGCAACCGTCGGCGGCGTCCGACCGGAACGTGCGGCAGGTGTCGGGACACCGTCGAACGCGACTCCGACTGCGGGTGGAGCCGCTCAACTCGCTCGGAGTTCCAGTGCGGGACAACCGGGCCAAGCGGCTGATGCCGGTGCCGCTCAATCGGTGACCGTCGGAGCAACCGGCGGTGTCAGCGCGCCGCGCGTGTCGGAATCCGCTGCGTCGAATGCCGCGACTCGCGGAACCGCCGCGACCGTGCCGCTGGGCACGACCGCTCAAGGAACCGGAGCGGCGTTGAACAACCCGCGCACCGGAGCCCCGTCGCGAGCAACTAGCCCCGTCGCGCGACAATCGACCGGCACCGGCCAACCACAGCTCGGACAGTCCGAAGGGGCAAAGTTGGGCACTGGCGGCAGCGGAAGCGGAAGCGGTCCTGGAAAACCCGCCGGAGCCGTCGGCACGCAAGCGGGTGAAGTCGCCGTGGCGAGCGCTGGCGGCAGCGCGGCCAATCAAGGAGGAACGTTGGCCAATGGGCCAGCGAATACTTCAGTCGGTCGGCAAGCGACCGGAGTTCCGGCTCGTGCCTCGTCAGGCGCGGGCGGACCAACGAGCACTGCTCCTGCGGGAACAACAAGCGGTCAACCGACTGTCCCGCGATCCGCCGCCGGTACCGGTCTCGCCGCGCGACCGACGGAGCCGAATGCGAAGCTCGATGCGAACGCGGGATTCGCGAGCGGCACCACTTCGGGCGTGTCGAGATTGAGGGCGCATGGTCTGGGGACCGGGTCGTATTCGGGGTCGAGTCGTACCTCGCTTGGCAACGAACGAATGTTGGTTGTGGCCAGAGCGACAAGCACTCGGCCATGCGTGGTGCTCACAAGAGACGTCGCGATTCCACGCCTACGCCGAG
>JANNDA010001048.1:0-10916 GCA_031387195.1 Planctomyces sp.
TTTGAAGGTGACAAGCTGGAAGCTTATCCCACGAAAAGTTCACAACCCCGGAGTGAGACTCCGTCGCTGGGCGATGATCGGGCTCCCGCGTATCATCTCCGTCCCTGCGTTTGGCGACGTGGGAACAACGCTGTGATACACGACAAAAAGTTGCCCTAGTTTCATGATGCCGTTCCGTCTGATTCCTGACGATCCAACCGCCTGGTCGCAAACAGCTCGGCCGATGTTGCGACATTGGATTTCCAGTTGGTCCGGGAGCGTGCTGTTGCACGGAGCGGCGATGTACTGTTTCGTGGCGGTCGCAGAAACCGGTCCACAAGCGTGGCCGGTCGTGCGCGGCCAGGCGTCTGTCGGGTCCGCTCCCTCGATGGATTCGCGAGCCGGCGGGTTGCTCGCGCGAGTGTCGGATTCCGTGGAACCGATCACGATCGAAACGCTCTCACCGCCGAAGTTCGAACCGAAAACAATTCCCGTGCTCGATCAACGTTCGGTCGCAGAAGTCACACACGATCAAGCGAGCATCGAAGCGGATATGGCGATCCGTAATGAGTTCTCAACGATCGTGCGACGGCTCAATCGTCAGGCATCTGAGCAAGCGGAGTCACGGCAAGTCATCGCTCACGCCGATCGACCGTCGATTGGCGATGTCGTTCTCAATCGGCCATTCCATCAAGATCAATCGGAGTCACAGGACTCGAAGGAATTGGCTTCTCGTGAAGGAAACTCGGAGCAAGACTCGAAGGCATCTGCTGGGTCTGCGGCTTCGCGTGGTGCGGATGACAGCGGGCCGCCGAACAAACTGGGGACAAATCCTGATCCTGAATATCCGGAAGAAGCGCGAGCTGCGAGATTGCAAGGTCGCGTGGTGCTGCTGATTCGTGTCGGCGTCGATGGCCGCGTCGAGTGGTTGAAACTCGCGCGATCGAGCGGCGTGAAGAGCATGGACGATTCCGCATTGAAGACCGTCAAGGACTGGCGCTTCGAGCCGGCCAAACGATTTGGCCACCCGGTCGCCATGGAGGTTCGACACGCGATCCGGTTTGAGTTTCAAGACGAATGAGCGTGCCGGTCACGCACGCGATGACCAGTCGGGGTAAGACTCATGTGGAATCGATCTTGGCTGATGCTCGTTGCGTTCTTGTGGTTGGCCTTGTTGCTGCCGGACGCAACCGCTCAAGGAACGCGAGCGGACTACGACCGCGCGGCTCAGGTGTCGGCACTGACACGAGACAAGGTCTTCAAGTCGGCAGTGCGTCCGCGATGGCTCAACGGCAATCAGCGGTTTTGGTATCGCAACGATCTGGGACGCGGAACACGCGAGTTCGTGCTGGTCGATGCGGTCGCGGGCGAGCGGCGAACGGCCTTCGATCACTCACGACTGGCGGCCGCGCTTGGCAAGGTGTTGAAGAAAGAAATCACGGCGGAACGATTGCCGTTCGATGAAATTGGTTTCGACGATCCACTCAAAACGCTGCGGTTCTCAGTCGGCGGGAAACGGTGGGAGTGCTTGCTGGCAACTTACGCGTTGCGCGAACTCGGTCCCGGAAAGGTGGCGACCGAGTCACTGCCGATGCTCGACGAGCCGCATCCGTCGCGGAGAACGGGCGAAGAGACCTCGCTGCGATTCATCAATCGGACGAAGGAAACCGTTCAGGTTTTCTGGCTCGATACCGACGGGGGACGCAAGGCGTATGCGACCCTCAAGCCGGATGAAGAGCACGAACAACACACGTTCGCCGGCCACGTTTGGCTGGTGACAGCGGCAGATGGGAAGACGCTGGGCATCTTTGAAGCGACCGAAGCCGCCGGACGTGCCGTCATTGATGGGGTCAGCAAACCGAAACGGAATCAACGTTCGGCTCCGTCGCGAGGCAACTCGAATGCCGATTCACCCGATGGCAAATGGACGGCGCTCGTGAAGGAGCACAACGTCGTGCTGCGCGATCGCAAGAGCGGTGAAGAGGTGTCGCTCAGCCACGAAGGAAAGCTCGACGATGTGTATTCGGGAGCGGCGTTCTGGTCTCCCGACAGTCGCCGCGTCGTCGTGATGCGGACTCTGGCCGGCGACGATCGGCAAGTGCAACTTGTCGAGTCTTCGCCACGCTTGCAGCTTCAACCGAAACTGCAAGCGTTTCATTACCTGAAGCCGGGGGACCGCATTCCGATCTCGAAGCCGCACTTGTTTGATGTGGCCGAGCGGAAAGAGATTCCCATCTCCGACGAACTGTTTGCGAATCCGTGGAGCATCGACGACGTCCTGTGGCAGCCGGATTCGCGCGAGTTTCGGTTCGTCTACAACCAGCGTGGTCATCAAGCGCTGCGTGTTATTGGGGTCGATGCCGACTCCGGCCGCTCGCGAGCGATCATCGACGAGCAACAGCCGACGTTCATTGATTACGCCCACAAACAATTCCGGCACGATCTCGATGAAACCGGCGAGATTATCTGGATGTCGGAACGGGACGGCTGGAATCATCTCTATCTCTACGACGCTCGCTCGGGCGCGGTGAAGAACGCGATCACGCACGGCGAATGGATCGTTCGCAGCGTGGATCGAGTCGATGCCGAACGTCGCGAGATTTGGTTTCGAGCCAGCGGCATTGATCCGTCCCAAGATCCGTACTTCGTGCATGAGTGCCGCATCGGCTTCGATGGCTCGAACTTCGTGAGGCTGACGACCGGCGACGGCACGCACTCAATCGAGTTCCCGCCCGATCATGAATTCTTGCTCGACACCTACTCGCGAGTCGATCTGCCGCCAGTCACAGAGCTACGTCGCGCGAAAGACGGATCGCTGGTCTGTGAACTCGAACGAGCCGACTGGTCCGCGCTGCTCGCCGTTGGATGGAACCCGCCCGAACGATTCGTGGCGAAGGGTCGCGACGACAAGGCCGACATCTTTGGCGTGATCTTTCGACCAACCAATTTTGATCGCGACAAAAGATATCCGGTCATCGAACAGATCTACGCCGGCCCGCATGGCTCGTTCGTGCCGAAGCGCTTTCAGCCGTTCTACAACCTGCAGACGCTGGCCGAATTGGGCTTCATCGTCGTGCAGATCGACGGCATGGGAACGAGCAACCGCTCGAAAGCCTTTCAGGACGTGAGCAGCAAGAACCTCGGTGACTCCGGCTTCCCCGATCGGATTCGCTGGATGCAGGCCGCCGCCGCGAAGTACCCGCAGATGGATCTCACACGAGTCGGCATCTACGGCGGTTCGGCCGGAGGGCAGAGCGCGCTGCGAGCGTTGTTGGCTCACCCCGACTTCTACAAAGTCGCGGTGGCCGACTGCGGCTGCCACGACAATCGCATGGACAAGATCTGGTGGAACGAACTCTGGATGGGCTGGCCTCTCGGCCCGCATTACGCCGAGCAGTCGAATGTCACGAACGCCCACAAGCTGCAAGGCAAACTGCTGCTGACCGTCGGCGAACTGGACCGCAACGTCGATCCGGCCTCGACGATGCAAGTCGTCGATGCGCTCATCAAAGCCGACAAAGATTTTGATTTCCTCATCGTCCCCGGCGGAGGCCACGGCATCGGTGAATTGCCGTATGCCGCGCGTCGCCGACAAGACTTTTTCGTGCGACACCTGTGGGGCGTTGAGCCGCGCCGGTAGCCGGGATTATTTCGAGCTGTTGTGCCACACCGAAGTGGAGTGGTAGCTGCCGTCGTTGCCGCCAAACCACGTCGTTGAACAGCTTGCCTTCGGCGTCGTAATACTGCTGCCGGGTCTGTGTGGCACAACCCTTTTCAACCGGTGTCTTGAAGGGTGTGCCATCGATCAACTTTTGAACGGTGATGTCGATGTTGGTCCCTGCCTCCCACTTCACTTTCGCCGAGGCCAGGATGTGCCGCACCTGTTTGTTGGCATCGAGGTATCCAGCGAGATCGACCGCCGTGAAGCCCTTTGCCCGGTTGTCCGCGTCGTGCTTCTCGATCTCCTCGGTCGTGCCGTCAAACAATTCGCCTTCGACGGACGAATACAGCCAGATGGCCGCGACCTTCAGTCCTTCGGGAGTCGGATACGGCCGCACGCGAATCGGTCGCCAGCGGCGCGGCTTGAGCGCTTCGGTCAACGGCACGAGGTCCGCGAATGGCAGCGTCTGCACGGTCAGTGTGTGCTGATCGACGGCATACTTGTCGGAGATCATCTGCACGATCCGCAGCGACAAGGTCGGATACAACGCCTTCACGGCGAGCCCATGACCCTGCGTCAACAACACGTAGTCGTTGACGGCGGACGACTCATCACGTTGCAGATTGCCCAACATCCGCTCGGCGATGTCCGCAAACTGTGCGGACGATTTGGCCGACGCCAACTCGGATTTGAAAATCTCTTTGACCGTGACGATGGCAGGCTTCTGCTCGGCAGCATCCGGAACAGGAGTCTTCGCCGCGCCCCACGCCATTCCGCAACAGAACCACGTGATCAACACGCACCAGCAGATTTGGCTTCGTATCACCGCAGAACTCCTTTGCCCGGGCTGCGCCCGCAACCCCACCGAGTCGCCGATCGTCACGCGAATTCTCTGGCCCCTGCTGTTCGATTTTTTTGTCCCACATTTTTTTGTCAGCTCTGCATTTCGAACGGCTGACAAAAAGATGTGGGACAAAAAGATTCGGCCAATCCGCCTTTGCGCACACTCGCCGCCCTTCAACTGCGGATGGCAAGGCCGAACTGCGGCACCGATCAACCGCAAGCTATCGAAAACAACCGAGAAGAAAAGCGTCCACGAGATCACGCTCTCCCGATATGCCGGGTGATCGCGACGACTTTCGCTTTCGTCGCCTCGCTTTCCAAGCGATCGTTTGTTCGATCACCTGATCCAGTTCACCAGCCCCGGTTCACCATCTGTCACGCCAGAATCTCGTTGACCACTCGGCCATGCACGTCGGTCAAACGGAAATGGCGGCCTTGGAATTTGTAGGTCAAACGTTCGTGGTCGATGCCCAGCAGGTGCAGCACCGTCGCTTGGAAGTCGTGGACGTGGACGGGGTCTTTGGCAGGGTTGTAGGCGAAGTCGTCGGACTCGCCATACGAAAAACCGCGCTTCACGCCGCCGCCGACCATCCAGATGGTGAAGACTTAGGGGTGATGGTCTCGGCCGAGCGTTTTCTTGTCGTTGATGTCCCCTTGGCAGAACGGCGTGCGGCCGGGGGCACCCTCTGGGTCCGCCGCCCCAGATGACCAACGTGTCGTCGAGCAGCCCGCGCTGCTTGAGGTCTTTGACCAGTACGGCACTGGGCTGGTCGGTGTCGCGGCATTGAATTTCACTGACACTCACGAATTTCAAACTGCGTCGAGAGATTGCGGTGATGATCCCAACCGGCGTGGAAGCATTGCACGAAACGGACGCCTCGCCGCCGAGCCATCAGGCAGTTGTACATGAACGATCCCTGCCGAGTGACATCCGGGCCGTAGCTCTCCAGCACAGGCTTCGGCTCGGTGGAGTAATTGGCATGGCGCGATGGAACGGGACCACGCTCGCCGGCGAGCTCTGCAACCGTTAGTTCGATGCTGGATTGGCTGCACTGTCTGTTTTTGTTGCGGTGTGATTGCGCAATTCCAATTCGACGAGGGCGTTATCCAGAGGCTTGGTCGAAATCGCCGCAGTGGCATGGTTCTCGGGTTGGACGGCCTTGAAGCGAAACAGCTTTAGGAATGCGCCGACGACGAGGCCGACTTCCAGTTGCCCTAGATGTTTTCCGGGACAAACTCTTGGTCCATGACCAAAACCAAAATGCAGAAAATCCTTCGACCCGCGACCCTGAGCCTTCAGTGTTTCCCAGCGCTCTGGAACAAAATCGAGTGCGGGATAGCCGGTGACGGAAACGCCCCAGTGATCCTCGTGACGATTCGCGTGCCAGAGATCTAAGAAAATGTGGGTTCCTTTGGGGATGAACAATTTTCTGTGATCCGCCGTTTCGATCCACTTATCGACCGTTGCCCGGCGCGGAAGAAAATAGAGCGGCGGAGTCAGCCGCAGGGTTTCGTCCAGCACATGTCCGAAATACTTCGCGTTATCGAGGTTCTCTGGAGTGTAGACCTCAATGTCCCGCACCTCGGCAAACGCCTTTTCCTGCGCGGGAAGATTTCTGGCGAGGTGCGCAATCGCCCAGCTTGCGTAAGCCGTCGTGGCTTCGAGAGCGCCGGCCAGGATCAGCTTGAGATTGCTGCGCAGAGCCGCGTCCGGAACGTCGGATTTGAACTGCCTCCAGAGACCACGACCTTCTTTTCTGGGCGCGAGCACCAGATTCGTTAATTGCTCGAAGACCGCATGGTCGTCTCGTGCCTGAGCAATACTTCGGCTGACTCTGGGGAGTCTCCGGAACGGAATTCCGAAGTTGATGACCGTGTCGCTGACCATCTGTTGGATCACCCGTTCCAGTGCGGGGATGAAGTGATTTCGGATTTGGTCATACGGAATCTCTGCGCCAAAAAAGTTATTCGCCAGCATTTCGAGCATGACGAATTTGATTTCCGGTTCGAGCGCCACACGCGCCGGCGTACCGGTGCGCTCGACGAGTTTCTGCAAAGCCTCCAGACGCTGCCGGACGGTATGCCGGAACGTTTCTTCAAATTCGTGGAACTGTTCGGGCTGAAACAGCGTGGTCTTTCCGAACGGGGCCGCGGCAATTTTTCTCTGCCGCTTCCAGGTCGCTCCGTTGGCATAAAGAATCATGTCCTTTCCCGTGCCGTGAGCGATGCCGACCGCAGGGAGCTTGTCACGATCAAACTGACCGTCGAGATCACCGGTTTCCGTGGCGATGGCCCGAATCAACTGCGGATCGCGAGTCATCAGGATGGGCGCGATCCCCGGAATATCGAGATAGCAACTATGCTTTCCCGATCCTTCCTGGGCATTAGCGACCCAGAAACAACTTTCGAGAATGCGGAGCGGCTGGCGATAGTTCCACGGATGTGGAAATGGCAACGTTGGCCTGCCGGACGTCCCCAGGAAAATCGGAATGCGAGTGGGCCGAATGTCTCCATCAAACGGGCTGATTGCCAGAAGCTGCCTTGGCAGTCGCTCGATCTGGCGAAAGCCCGGAACATAATCTCGCAGGATCGTCAGTAGTTCTGCAGACATCAGTTCAAGTCCCAGTTTGAAGTCATGCCAAGATGTCACTTACGACATTGCCATGCACGTCGGTCAGACGGAAATGGCGGCCTTGGAATTTGTAGGTCAGGCGTTCGTGGTCGATGCCCAGCAGGTGCAGTACCGTCGCTTGGAAGTCGTGGACGTGGACAGGGTCTTTAACCGGGTTGTAGGCGAAGTCGTCGGACTCGCCGTAGGAGAAGCCGCGCTTCACGCCGCCGCCGGCCATCCAGATGGTGAAGACGTAGGGGTGATGGTCTCGGCCGAGCGTTTTCTTGTCGTTGATGTCCCCCTGGCAAAACGGAGTGCGGCCGAACTCGCCGCCCCAGATGACCAGCGTGTCGTCGAGCAGGCCGCGCTGCTTGAGGTCTTTGACCAGCGCGGCGCTCGGCTGGTCGGTGTCGCGGCATTGGATTTCAAACTGCGTCGTCAGATTGCGGTGATGGTCCCAGCCGGCGTGGAAGCATTGCACGAACCGCACGCCTCGCTCGACCAGCCGCCGAGCCATCAGGCAGTTGTAGGCAAACGATCCCTGCCGAGTGACGTCCGGTCCATAACTTTCGAGGACGTGCTTTGGCTCCGTTGAAAAATCGGTCAGCTCGGGGACGCTGGCCTGCATCTTGTACGCCATCTCGTACTGAGTGATGCGTGTGACGATCTCCGGGTCGCCGACTTCCGCGAACTTCGCCTCGTTGAGCACTCGCAGATCGTCGAGCAGTCCGCGTCGCACCTCGCGGCTCATGCCGTCCGGGTTCGAGAGGTACAGCACCGGCTCGCCGCTGCCTCGGAATTTGACTCCTTGATACTTCGACGGCAGGAAGCCGCTACCCCAATAGAAGTCGTAGAAGATTTGCCCGCAGGTCGCTTCCTTATCGCGCGACGTCATGACGACGAAGCCGGGAAGTTCTTCCGCCTCGCTGCCGAGTCCATACGTGGCCCACGCTCCCATGCTGGGCCGGCCGGGGATTTCATTGCCGGTCAGAAAGAATGTGATCGCCGGAGCGTGATTGACCTGCGTCGTGTGCATCGACTTGATAAAGGTTACTTCATCGGCGATGGACCCGATGTTCGGTAACAGCTCGCTGAGCCAAGTTCCGCTTTCGCCGTATTGTCGAAACGGCTTGAACGCGGGCAGCACCGCTTTGCTCTTCTGCCCCTGAGTCATCGTGCTCAACCGCTGACTCTTGTGAACCGACTCCGGCAACTCTTCCCCGCGATGCTTCTCCATCTGCGGCTTGTAGTCGTACATATCGACATGCGGCGGAGCTCCGTTTTGCAGGAGATAGATGACGCTCTTCACCTTCGGCGGCAGGTGCGGCAGGCCAGGCAAGCCGCCAAACTGCTTGGGCTTGATTGAACCGACGGCATCCGCTGCGGACAAGTCGTTTGCGAGCAGCGAGGCCAATGCTGGTATTCCAAGACCGATCACGCCGCTGCCAAAGAGCTGGCGACGAGTGAGATCGACACTTTGTACTTCTTGCGGTGTCATTCAGTCTGACCTCTTCCATCATCCAGGTATTGCTTCGAAGCGAGCCACGCAACCCATGCAATTAGTCGGCTGAGAACTTCCATAATGACTGCCGAAACACAGACGTAAGAACCAGCAACGGGAACAGCGATCAGAATTCCGGCAATCGATTCCAACCAATAGTCATTCCATTGTTGAGGCGTACTCTTCAGAAATGTCAAAAACTCGATGAAGACGGTGGCGACGAATACCGCAATCAAGGCCAGTCGAATCGCACCGAACAGAGTTGATCGCTGTGACGTTCGACTGGCGAGATAGCCACCGAAGGCAGGAGCAAACCCAAGGAAGGCGACTACATAAAATGCAATGTGCCGCTCAACGGCTAGAAAAAGCATCGCCACGAACGTGAGCAGAGCGAACGCGAGCCAGGATGCTCTCCGTGTTGCCAGATGCTCGCTGGTTTGACTCTGCATGATTACCTCCAGAGTCGAATCGTCTTCACGCCGTCCACTTCCACGATGCAGATTCTGGCGTCGTTGTAGTCGATGAACGCGGTGGACGCCTTTTCCTCAGCATCCGTCGCGTCGTTGAAGTGCTTTGCAAGTGAGCCATAAAGATCACGCCAACCATCCCGGTGCCCTTGGTTTAGCCAGAGATCATTGTGGGGGGGAAAAATGCCGACAAGCAATCCTCCGACGATCAACCCGCTGGCAAATGTACAAATCGTTTTCATTTGTCAGGAGCCTCAAGTCACAGTGCCCAGTTGATGTCCCGTGCGGCATGAATCACCGCCACAATTTCGACTCCCGCGTCGGTGTGCAGTGGAACGTAGAAGACCACGTAATTGCCGACGGGAACCTCACGTAACTGCGGGGCAATGTCAGCGCGAGCCTCACCGATCAAAGGCTGTCGAGCCAGCATGTCGAACTTCTCGCGGAACCGGTCCAGCAGGCGATCGGCTGCCGAAAGGTTCCGCCTGGCGATGTATTTCCAGATTCCCAGCAAGTCCGCTTTCGCCCGCGGCGAGATTGTTACAACCGCATTCATGCTTGTTGTGTCTCCGTCCTCAGAGCCTCGCGTCCGCGTTGCTTGATGTCCTCGAAAAACGCCCGTCGCGCTTCTTCGTCTTCCAGCACGATCCCATCACCGCGAGCCAACTCGTCGAGTCCGACGCGAACCACCGCGCGAATTGCTTCGAGTTCTTGCTCGCGTGCTTGGAGCAAACGCAATCCGGCGGCCAGGACTTCCTCGCGTGTGCCATATTTCCCGTTGGCAATTTGTTGTTCGACAAACCGTTCCAAACCATCGCTAACTGTTGCCACCATCTCAATACCTACCTTTCGCGGAATCTCCATGAGGCTTCCTGCAAACAACCAGGTCTTCTGTATTCGATCAATCGCCAGGCGAGTCATCGGCGCTGGATCATGTTGGCAGAATCGTAATGCGAGCGGCTCACGTGCGACATTGATTGGCCACCACGGCGAAGTGGCTTCCAACAGTCACACGCGAGCCGCGTGTACTACAAATACTTCCACCGGCTCTGACGAGCGCGGCGGGAACCGATTACGGGAACGCGGAGAGCAGTGCCACGAGATTGGCCGAAAACGCTGCGTCCGAAAAGACTCCATTGGCACTGAGTGTGTCGGGGAGCGCGACGGATGATGGGCTGTCAGTCCCCGCACCGCCAAACAACTGGTCGGTGCCACCGTCACCGGAGAGCGTGTCGTTGTCCGCCTCGCCGGAGAGGATGTCGTTGCCGAGTCCGCCGAAGAGGCGGTCTTTGCCGGCTCCGCCAAGGATCGTGTCGTTGCCATCGGCTGAGTTGTCGTTCAATGCGAGCGAGTTGCTGCCGCTGAGTGAGTCGTCTCCCGCATCACCCAGAATGATATCGCTGCCACTGCCGCCGAGAATCGAATCGTTGCCGTTGCCACCTCGTAAGACGTCATCGCCGTCGCCACCGACGATCGAGTCCGCGCCGTTGCCGCCGAGGAGCGTGTCGTTGCCGCCGCCACCGGTCAGTGTTGTGCGACCGGTGAATTTTCGAGCGTCGATGCTCGATGCGGTGTTCGCTGTCGTCAGGCGAGCTCGATCGACCGTCGCGAAGGTGTCTGATCCAGAGAGAGTGCTGGTCAACGTCGTCGCACCGAGTACGAATGCGGTCGAGCCAGATTCCACGATGTCGTCCGTTCCATTTCCACCGACGAAGCGGTCGTTCCCGGCGTTCCCGGTGAGCTGGTCGTTGCCGTCGCCACCATCGAGCAAGTCCGCAGCCGAACCACCGATGAGGATGTCGTTTCCTCCTAAACCATTCAGAGTGACCGACGAGGTATAGAGCGAGGCATTAA
>JANNDA010001069.1:0-2050 GCA_031387195.1 Planctomyces sp.
GTGTCGTTGCCGTCTCCGCCACGCAGCGAATCGTTGTCGAGTCCGCCGTTCATGAAGTCGTTACCGGCACCGCCATTGAGCGTGTCAATCCCCGCTCCGCCGTCCAAGGAATCATCGCCGGAGTTCGCTGCGTCGCCATTGAGGAGATCGTTGCCATTTCCGCCCAATAGCGTGTCGTTGCCGTCGTCGCCGTTGAGCGTGTCCTGTCCGTCGCCGCCAACCACCGAATCGTTTCCGCTACCCGCATTGATGGAATCGTTTCCATTTCCCCCGCTGACGGTGTCGTTGCCATCGCCGGTCGTGATCAGGTCATTGCCGTCGTCACCAAAGATCAGATCACCGGCCGAGCCACTTGTGATCGTGTCGGTTCCGTTGTTGCCGTGAAGTGTCCCAGCCAGGACTGCACTCCCCGTGATCGTGTCGTTGCCGTCACCGCCGTTGACTTGGATCGAAGTCAATTGAGTGAAACTGCCGTCCACACCGGACACGTCAAGGCTGTTGTTCGCATCGCTGCCGTTGACGATCAGCAATTTGACTTGATTGGGCGTGATCGACGGCATCGAACTCAACGGCGAACCGTTGGCCAGCACTTGGACTCTGCCGGTGTTGGAATTCACGCCGACGGAAACGTTGTCGGCGGCGGTCATCGAGATATTCAGCTCACCGCTGGCCGCCAAGAACAGAGCAAAGGCGGACGGCACCGTCCGGTCTTCTAACAGTTCCACTGACGATTCGAGCGTTTCCGTCGCTACTCTCGAACTCGGCAAGCTCAAATATGCCGACGTGAGACGCGAGCCTCGGATAGGACGATGGTGAGAGTTAGTACGCACGGTTTGAACACGAAAATTCCGCAACCAAGATGCGATTCGCATGGCACACGATCCTCAGAATGATGGGCCGAGAAGGCCCATGAACGATGGGGAGATCAGTTACTTTGTGTGGCCCGCGCTGTCAGTATCCAAAAGCATTTGCGCGAGAGGCTCGGTCGTTTCCAATGACCTGTTTCACTGTCCCTATCGGGATCGATTGCTCGCTAGGAAATTGACGGGGCACATGGTTGAAGCCGTGCGAGGCACTGTCAACGGTGCTTGCCGGAACGTGGCAAAATCTTTGGCAGTTTTATTCGCAATCAAGTCAAAACTTCGCACCGAGGATGCGGTGCCTGACCCCGGCTCGCGCGCCAAGTGGATCGAGGGATCGAGTGACTTTGCGGAACCGACCTAGACACATTTCGCACAAGCGCCTACCACTCCGCCCGATTCTTTCCCACGGAGAGGGAGAAACTATGTGCATGGATCGCTTGTGTGTGGCTGTCGGGACGTTTTGTTTGTTCGCAGCCGGTTGTTTTAGTTACGGACCTTACGGCCAACCCGGCCCTTATGGCACAGTCCCGCACACCGCGATGGGACCGCAGCCCATGATCGGCGGAGCGCCCGCTGGAACCGTTTGGATTCCGGCAACACCGAGCGCACCCGGCAAAGCGACGCTCGGCCCGGCCAGCGTCACGGCACCAGAACCGGTGCGTCGCCCAACCTCAGAAACCAAAGATCTCTTTGAAGAACCGGCCAACGGCAAGAAGGTTCCAGATCCCGTTGATCCGAGCAAAGACAATCGGCCGGTGGTCGAACCAACTGGTTACGACGAGGAAGTTCAGGTTCAGCCACGTGGCCAGAGAACGAGTCAGCGATCAAAGCCGCGACAAATCGATGACGAAGACGTCGCGAACTCCGATCGCGAACCCCAACCGCTCGCTCTGGATTCCGAGCCTGAACTCGCCGATCAAGACAACTCCAGCCTTCAAACTGCTGAGTTCAAGACGCGAGTTCGTGCCGAGGGGATTCAACCAACGAGTGCCGAGCGAACCGCTGAGGGCAACTTCGGCTACGACGTGGACGGTTACACGTGGTTGAAAGGGGTCGCGGAGTTTGATCGCCAGAACCAGTCGTGGCACCTGACCTATGACCGGTCCCCGGATGAGGCCGATCAATTCGGTGGCGAAGTGACCTTCAAGAACAACTACGACTTCAAAAAGCTCATTCGCAGCGGACAG
>JANNDA010001080.1:0-8913 GCA_031387195.1 Planctomyces sp.
GATTTGCGCGCGGCGGCGCGTTTCAAGCAGTATTAACTCAGACGATTGATCAAACATCCCGCTACGGGCGGCTCGGCACGGATCGCAAACAACATGAGCCATTTTTTTGAGAAAAAGGACCGCTGGGGGAATGGATACTCCCTTTGGATCATCCTCGGTTGCCTCTTTATCACCCCGCTCTGTGCGTGGTCTCTGCGCGGCACACGCATCGAGAATGACATCGAGCATTGGTTGCCCGCCGACGATCCGAACGCGGTGACGCTCAAATGGTCGATGAAACAATTCGGCCTGGATGCGGGCGACAACATTTTGGTCTCCTGGGATGACAGTAGTCTCCAGGATCCGCGTATTGCCAAACTCGCCCAACGTCTCGAAGGGACGCCCGACGAGAAAGGGATTCGCCGAGGTGGTTTGCACCAGGTCTCGCGTGTCGTCACACCGCAGGACATCGTGGTCCGCATGGTGGAAAACGGTGTCGAACGCGATGACGCCGTCCAGCGATTGCAGGGCGTGTTGGTGGGCACGGGTGCGTTCAAAATCCGGCTCACCGAATTCGGCCGTCAGCGACAAAATGAAGTCGTCCGCCAGTTGGTCGCCGCCGCCAAAAAGGAATTGGGACTTGATCTGGAAGTGCGTCCGGCAGTGAAAGATTTTGAAAGCACTGATGATGCTCCCGTGACCGAGGCCACGATTGCGGCTGGCTCAATACCAACCGAGACAGCAGCGACGGACAACCCGGTGGTTCCGCCTCCTGCCGACCAAGTGGTGGTCGAGTTCGATCCGCTGCCCGCTCATGATTTCCAAGTTCGTTGGAAAGGGATGTGGACTGGCGCAGTCGATTCCAAACTGCATGACCTCGCCGTGGCATTGAAGGGGAGTCCAACCGCTGACGCACCCGCTGGAACCCCTGAAATCGAAGATTGCTTTCAAGCACTCGGTTCGCCAATCGCCTTGTCAGTGGTCTTGAGCGAAGCCGGCGAAGCCGACAAATCAACCTCGATGGCCCTGATTCGGAAGGCAGCCGCAGAAGTTGGGATTCCTCCGAAGCAGCTTCACTTGGGTGGTCGCCCCGTCGCTGGTACGGCGCTGAATGAAGGAGTGAAGTCGGCGGTCTGGAATTCGGCGGTGCCCGCCAGACAGTTTTGGAAGCGATCTGTAATCGGGTTTTCGGGGCTGATCAGCGTGCTGGTGGCCTTCACGATGCTGCGGAGCATCAAGCTCACCTTGATTGTGCTCTTTGTTTCGTATTTCACCGTCTTCGTGACGTTAGCGATCGTGCCTGCAACGGGCGGCGACATGAACATGGTTCTGGTGCTCATGCCCACCTTTCTTTTGGTGGTGGTCATGTCGGGTGCGATTCACGTCGCCCACTATTGGCGTCACTCGGCGTATCACAATATGGGCAACGCAGTCGTCGAAGCTTCAAAATTGGCCAGCGCGCCCTGTTGGTTCGCCACGATCACGACCGCCATCGGATTGCTGTCTTTGCTCACGAGCCAATTGAAGCCGGTTCGAGATTTCGGAATGTATTCGGCCGTGGGATCAATCATCGGCGTTTGCGCGGTGCTGTATCTCTTGCCGGCGCTGATTCAACTGATTCCGTTCAAACCGCCGAAACTTCACGAAGTCGATTCCTCCAAATGGGAAGACTTCGGACGCTGGTGCTGCCGTAAACGACATTGGATTGTCTGGGGCTACACGCTCGCCACGCTCGTCTGCGTCGTCGGCCTGAAGTGGTTCCGAACCGAGACAAAAGTCATTCGATACTTCCCGGCTGACGCCCCGATCGTGCAGGACTACAACTTTCTGGAAGAAAACCTCGCGGGGATCGTTCCGGTGGATGTCATCGTGCGGTTCGATCGAGACAGCCAAAATCAGTTGGACTTCCTGGAACGCATGGAAATCGTGCGGACGATCGAAAACCGCATGCGTGAGCATCCAGAAATCACGGGGGCGATCGCGTTACCCGACTTCCGCAGCATCACGGAAAAGCCCGGACCAAACACCGGTAAGTTGGCATTGGTCGCTTACAACCGTAAAGCCTTGGAAATGGAGCGGCGGATCAAAGAAGGCGAAGTCACCGGCACGAAGTCCTTCTTCACCGTGGTCAACGAGCCTCACGATCTCCGCACTCCTGGCGATGCCCAGTTGAATCAAGCGGGAGACGAATTGTGGCGGATCACCGCGCAATGTCTGGTGATGTCCGATTCCAATTTTGGAAAGCTCATCGGAGAAGTTCATGGTGTGGCCCAATCGGTTTTGAAGAAGTACGCCGGAACGCATCACTTGGTCACAGGCATGGTCCCGCTATTTCTTCAAACACAACAAGCCGTGCTCGATAGCCAAGTCAACAGCTTTGGTGTGGCCTATCTGATGGTGGCCATCGTGATGATCTTCGCTGTTAAGAATTTGGCGGCCGGTTTCATGACCATGCTGCCGAACATTTACCCGATCGGGCAGATCTTCGGTCTGATTTCCTACTTCGGGATTCCTGTCGATATCGGCACAATGATGACCGCGTCGATCGCAATGGGCATTGGAGTGGACGGAACATTGCACAAATTGACCTGGTTTCGAAAAGGGATCGAGGGAGGCAAGAGTCGTGAGGACTCGATTGCCCTGGCTGTCGGACACAGTGGTCCCGCGATTTGGGAAACGAGCGCAGTCCTGGCGTTGGGAATGTTGATGCTTTACCCCGCCGACCTGCTGATGATCAGCCGATTTGGTTGGCTGATGGCGGCCATTATCGCCGTCGCCGTGGCTGGAGATATCGTCTTCCTGCCCGCACTACTGGGTGGTTCGCTGGGGACCATGATCATCAACACCATCAAGCGATCCAGCTCAGCAGTCCTCGCGACAGACTCCGCATCTCCGATCTCCGCAGTGCCGCAACCTCATCTGGCTTGCAGTAGCATCGCCGCAGCGCAAGCAACAAATTCCTGAACGCTCTCGAAAGATTTGCGGGATGCTAAATGGCAACACAGACTCATTGAACCGCCGGTGCGAGTCGGACGTAAGCCGCGCGCACATCGAACTGGACAAAGCCCAGTGACTCGTACAATCGAATCGCAGGCAGATTGCGTGAATCGACTACGATCAGCAATCGTTCCACCTGTGCAGCGCGAGCGGCTTGCATGGCCTTTGTGAGCATGTCTCTCGCAATGCCTTGCCGCCGTGCTGACTCGACGACACCCAGGTAAATCACTTCCCAGGTATTCTGCTCTGAGTGGTCTACCATCAGGATCACGCCGACATCATTTTTCTCGTGCCAATAGACTCGCCACATGTCGGGGATCACCGGGCCAGACGCTTCGTAAACCTTCAAGGACTGGCTTGCCGACCGAATCCCGTTCATCTCCGGACAGTCCAATGACCCGCAATAGGTCTGCTCGATGACGTTCGCGAAACGGAGTCGATTACGAGTTCGCCGATAGGCGATGTAGTTTCGCTGGCCTTTCAACTCGCCAGTGATCGGTGCGACTGTGTCCTGATTAGTCGCGACAGGACACTCGAAGAATCTCAAATCAGTGAGATGGCGGAATCCGTTTCGTGAAAAAGCCGCCCGCTCGCGTAACTGGGGCAATTCCAAGAGCGACTGGCCAATCCAGGCGTTTGACTCCTCAATGCTTTGAACTGCGGCCTGTAGCAACGCGTCTTCAATGATCTCGGAGTTGACTGCTGCGTGTTTCGCCGACAATGAGGCGGCAACGTCTGCAAGGTCGCCAGAGACGATCGGTGCCCAGACAAAAGCGACCTCGCTGGGTTGCATCCTCAGCAGTAACGCACCCACCGGTTTTCCGTTGAGTTCTGCCAGCAGTAAAAGACTCAGGTCCAGCTCACCAGCCGCCGCCGCTTGAGCGGATTCCGCAATGCGAGTCGTGCGTTCATCGAGCGGCATTCCCTCATACAAAATGTTAAGAGCGGGTCTAAGGCGTGAACCAGTCGCTGGAACAACACGCAACATATCAGCGGTCTCTAAGCACAATCAAAATGGAACCGACTTTGTCGCTGCGGAACCGTCAATAAAACAGGCACCGGTGAATGCTCACCGGTGCCTAAGTTAGCAGAATGCTGCCGATCGACACGCCGACAGGAATCGACTAGCCCTTGCGAATGAGGCCGATCACCATGCCAAGGATGTTGATGTTCGTCGTGTGAATGGCCTTCTTGGGAGAGGCAACCGATTCCAATCGAATGCGATTACCATCTTGGAAGAACCGCTTGTGAACTGTTTCCTTGCCGTCAATTGTGGCAATGATCCGATCGCCATCGCGATAGAACTGCTGCTGACGGCAGACCAGATAGTCCCCTTTGGCAATGCCGTCGTCCGCCAGCGAATCATCTGCCGCTCGGAAGCAGAAGTGGTCGCCAGAGCCCAGGACATCAATGAAGTCGATCTGCTCAGTGTCCTTGTTTTCTTTCAGTTTGCCACCTTGAGCGAATTGTCCCTTGTAGTCCAAAGCCGTTTTCCGTTGCGGCTTGTCACTGAGTTGAATCGCTCGTGACAAGTTGGGTTCGCGAGAGATCAGCCCCTTCTTCTCCAGCGCTTTGAGATGGCACATGACGCCGTTCGGCGACTTGATTCCAAACTCATTCCCGATTTCACGAACCGTTGGTCCGTACCCCCGATTCATGATGTTCTCTTTGACGTACTCAAAGATCTCGCGTTGCCGAGGGGTCAGAATTGCTGTCCGACTACTGAAACTTGTTGTTGCTGCTGCTGCCATGATTTTACCTTTTCTGTTCGCGTCTGATTGGAGTTGGAAAGTCGTCCTTAGACCGCTGCTACGTTACGAGACGCACTACCAACGAGCAGTCCACAGTCACACCCGCAATTGCGTCAATCAATAGAACTATTGATATACGGACGTTGCAAGGGATATGGGCCGCAATTTTCCGGTTTTTCGGAACTTCGTCATTTGTAACTCCCGACTGGAAAGACCGAAAAAGGTGCGTCAAGGTGATTCCAGCAGACGTCAAGCGATCAATTTTGTTTGCCTTGAGACAGTCTGCGGCGAAGCCGTCACCAAACGTAACTCGCGGCGTTTGCGAGGGTGAACGTTCCAAGCGACTGCGATTCACACTGATTGTCGTAGCGCAATAAAAAAGCCGGGATCACTCCCGGCTATGTTTATCATTGTTGTCGTGGCCAGTTCATCCTGAACTAGCGGTAGCCGCCTCGTCCGCCACCACCTCCGCCGTATCCACCACCGCCACCAGCCCCGCCGTATCCGCCTCCACCACCCCCGCCGTATCCACCACGCCCGCCGCCTCCGCCTCCACCACCGCCGGTGCGAGGAGCACGCTCCTGCGCCTCGTTGACCTTGATGGTGCGGCCGTCGAGTTGAGCACCGTCCATCTCCTGCATCGCTGCCTGGCAGTGATCGTCATTTGCGAAGCTCACGAAGCCGAAGCCACGTGAACGACCGGTTTCACGGTCCATGATTACCTTCGCCTCGGACACTTCACCGAACCGCTCGAACGCCTGATGGAGTCCGTCGTCCGACGTCGCCCAAGCCAACCCACCGACGAAAAGTTTCTTAGCCATTCCCAAGCTTCCTCAAACTGGCACCGCTTTCCAGACAGTGCAATTTCATCACCCAGGCTTCGCAGGAATTCACTCAAAACCTACTTGACCCAGACAGGACACCCCGACAGCGTCCATCCGAGGCGGCACCATATCTTCAGTGTCAGAAACCCGCAATGCCGACTTCCGGTTGTCCCTCTTGACGAGATTTATCGAATCGGCATCACGCGGCAAATCACTTCGATAGCCGAGATAACCACCGTTTGGAATCGCGATCAAGCATTTCTAAATCGTCACCGAATGCTTTGCTGAAGTCGCGTAAGCGATCCTCCGGTGTGTCCGTCTTCAATCGTGGTTTGCTTTGCAACGTTTTCAGATATGTGACGTAATCGTTCTTCCGAGTCTTGATCAAGAAGTAGGTCAGTGCCCACGATTCGGCATACGCGGTTTCGGCATGCTCGACGTTTTTCAAGCGGTCATCGGTTTGAATCAACGCGGCGAGGGGCGAACCCTCTCGTTGTTGTTTCAGCGAGTCGCGAAAACGATTTAACCGCGTACGATTCACTTTTCCGACAGTCTTCCAACCCGACTGGCTATCGAGATCCGGCACCTCGAAGAACATCGCCATTCCTTCGGTCAGCCACACCGGGTTGTCGGCAAATCGCGTGTGCATTCCGCTGTTGAACGCGATCTGATGTGTGGCTTCGTGGATAACGGTCGCCACATTAAAGGGGGACGCCACCATCTTGCGGCGTATTTCGTCTACGGATTTGGCCGGTGCTTGATTCGCATTCGCGCTCAGGTCGAACATCACGATGCGGTTCGTCTCAATTGAGTAATAGCCTTTCGACACCGCCGCATCCGGCCCATCGTGTTTGGTGGCCAGTTGCACGAACTCAGTCTGATCTTTCAGGACAAACGCTGGCAACGGAAATTCTGGCTCACAGAGTTCGAGCCCCGCAGCTTTCCAATAGGCCTGAAACCCGTCGTGTAATCGTTCAAAGAGCGTCCCGACCCACTCGGCATACTTGCGACCGGCAGTTGAGCAGATCGTGTAATGCTTCGTGATGACGACGTGCGAGGGCGTCTTGATTCCGAAGTCCATCAACTCTTGTTGAAGTTGTTTACCGAGGTCTTCGGCAGTGAGCGGTTGAAACTTTTCGTCCTTCAGATCGTGCTTTTGAAGTTGCTGGGGCGTGACAGTCCACAACCGACCGTCGCGCCCCGCAAGTAGTAGACCGCCATCTTGGGCGGTGAGTAGCAACCGTGCCTCAACGGTGCGAGTCACCGCTTGAGAATCCTGAAAGGTGACGCAACGCAACCGCAATTCCGCAAGCTCGTCTGCCAACAATTGCGGCGAATCCCCGAACGCCCAAATCGACGCAGCGCCGAGCAAAAATGAACTGATCACCCGCAACATCAAGGGCTCACATTCCGGAGAACGATTTCTCCGGGCACCTATTTCGAGGTCAGATCGAACTTAAACAAGTTCTCACCTGATTTGATCGTCGCTTTTTCGGTTGACTGGCTGTTGTGTTTTGCTGGAATGACCTCGGCCAACTCATCCGTTTCTTGACCAGAGTCTGGCTCCAACACTTTCTTTCCTGTCGGTTTCATCCAGTTGAAACGTACCGTGTAATCACCCAACAACAAGCCTTCGTTTCCGGTCTGATTGAACTCGCCATTCTTGATGGTCCCGCCCGATGCGACAGTCGAGTTTTGAAAAGTGATATAGCCACCATCAACAGGCTGACCATCCAATGTCACCGTTCCCTTAATGCTTGCTCTTTCTGGTTCCTTTGCGGAACCACAACCACTCATAAAGACAAGCACCATTAGTAAAATGGCGGTGGTGGGGACTCGTCGATTCTCGGTCATGACCAATTGCATTTCGCCACCTTGAAATAGAAACCGACCCGGAGAATTCACTACCGCCGAGCCGGTCAGGAATAGATATCATCACGCAGGGAATTAGTATTCGCCCACGGGATTACGATCATTGTAAAAGTATAGGTTCTGCCAAACAAATCCGGGACCGGCGGTTGCAATTCCAAAACTCGCATTGAAAACCGCGCAGGCACCGAGAGCGACTGGATTGGAGGAGATGTTTTGGTTGATGAATCGAACCGCACCATCGGACATCAACATATGCACGCCTCCGGTGTGGTCACTGTTCACCGCCATGCGTTTGCAATTCACATCGCCGCTTGTTGGGCTTGTCGCGCTGTCTACTTGGGCCAAAATTGGTGCCGGTGGAGCAGCGCCAAACGGTGCAGCAGAGTTTGGCGGGAAGCTGCCGCGAAAATTTGCTGACGCTCCTGTGTTGGTATGTTTTCCAAAGACGATGCTACCAACGCTGTACCTCAAAGCGGTTGTGTTTTCCAAGCTGCGTTCGCCGATCATCAGCGTGTTTGCTGTCCCATCCCTGATGTCACCGATTCTCACCCCACGGTTTCCATTTCCGAGGGACTCATTGAACACGTAATTTGATGTGGAGTACCCCCCAAGATACGGATTTGTTTGTGTGCCTGAATTTGAGGGACAACGAAATTGCGGATATGACGCTTGTAATTCTGAGAG
Organism: Planctomyces sp.; assembly: GCA_031387195.1. Classification (GTDB taxonomy): domain Bacteria; phylum Planctomycetota; class Planctomycetia; order Planctomycetales; family Planctomycetaceae; genus SXKJ01. The sequence goes on from JANNDA010001080.1 coordinate 8,108, forward strand.
CGTATTCGCAGCCGGGATTGTGACTGCCTGTGGATTCAGCTTCTTATACAATCCTCCCAAATCCATGCTGGGCATCAAATAGGTCTGCCAACCGTAAAATGTTGCCGTGCCAGCCCCGTTTGACCAACCAATGGGAAACATTTTGCAAACTTCATGATAGTTGTGCATCGCCAAGCCAAATTGCTTGAGATTGTTCTTGCACTGAGATCGGCGAGCGGCCTCTCGAGCTTGTTGAACGGCGGGTAGCAGCAGCGCGATCAAAATGGCGATGATTGCGATCACGACCAGCAATTCGATGAGCGTGAATCCGGCGCGAGCAGTTCGTTGTGAACTCTTAGGAAACATGAGACAACTCCAAAAAAATGGAACCAAAGAAAAAACCAAGCCACAATACAACACGACGGCACGCCAACTGGCAGCCAAGACGATGGACGAATGATGAAATTTTGAAATCTTTGTGAAGTGCGACAGATTAGGGAGGGGTATTTCAGCCCAAATATCCGCGACGTCAAGCCCCAGTCTGCAACCTTTTTTCACAATTTTTCCTGACACTAACGAATTCCCGGTGTCTCGATTTTCGCCCCGAAGGGGCATCACTATGTCAGCCCAGGCCAACGGCCTGGGCTACGGTCGCGAGCAGCCAACATAGCCCCAACGGGGGCGGTACTATACTTCACGCGGCCATGAGTGAGACGTTTTCAAAGCGTTGGAACTTGAGGGTCATGAGGGAGGCCAAGTCGGTGGCGTGGGTGGTCGAGAGGTTGGTGATTGTCTCTTCGATGGCGGCTCGGAAATCAGCGAAGGCA
>JANNDA010001117.1:0-2509 GCA_031387195.1 Planctomyces sp.
TTTTCAATTTTCGCAGACGTTTTCAGATCGACTTCCCACCAGGGATTTGTCGAACCGGCGTTCGTGGTGTGAGTCTGCCCGCCTTTGCTCCAGTCGGGTGATTTATTGCCATCAATCGCCTTGGACGCAGTGCTGTCGCCGTTAGTGCTGGATTGAGTCGCGGTTCCATTGGGAGCGATGTTCTTGTTGCCGCTGATCACTTCCACTTCGGCCAGAGTCAGAATGCGTTTGTCGCCGGGAAGTTCGATGCGAACAAAGCGAGCGGGTTTGCCGGTGGCGAGAACTTTGGCTGGCTTCTTCTCCGAGACCGCTGCTTCAGGCTTTGAGTCCCCCTTCGTGTCAGGCTTGTCGTTCTTCGGCTTGTCCTTCTTGCCACCTTCCTTCGCAACGGGTTGCTTCGTGTTGTTGTTCGCGGGAATCTGGCTTTCGAATCCGGCATACATTTCCGGCTTGATGCCGCGAGCATGTGTTTGATTGCCAAAGGTATTGGGCTTAAAGGGACCGACGGTTGCGACGTTCATGTCCGGAGTGATTTTGTCTTCCAAACCGACCGCCCAGAAAATGCCATTACACATCAGCCGCCGATAACCATCGTTCGTCAAATCTTCCGGCGTCCCATACAGCGACGTGAAGACGCGGCCCGTTTTGCCAGATGCCGACTTGTAGGTTCGAGTCCATTCAGAAGGCATCGGCGGCTGAGTCTCCGACGGAGTCGAATCGGGCGTCATCCCATTCAGCGGTTGAGCCATCGTCAAAACGTCGCCATCGGTCGGCTTCCCAACATAGCCACCCGCTTGAACCCAGACATCCTTCACGCCTCGCAGAATCGGATGCGACTTCATGGCATCGACGATGGTGATGCGCGTGCTCTGCTGGTGATTGCGGCCGTAGTGACCGACCCACGTTTGCCCGAGCACCTGATGTCCGAAGCCAAGTTCATACCCAGCTTCTTTGCTGCGGTAGTCATACTTGGCGAACGGCTTGCCGGCAGGAATCTGAAATGCATGCGTCGCCGTCCGCATTCCGACCACCGGGCCACCCCGATTCAGATAAGCATCGAGGTGCTTCATCTGATCGGCAGGCAGATTCTGAAACCTCAAAAACACGACCGCCAAGTCTGCGGTTTCGAGTGCGTCCAGGTGAGGAATGTTCGACGGAGTCCCCGCCACGATCTCGCCCGATTCCGGGTCGATGTTAAACAGCAACGTGCATTTGAATCCGTGATGCTTCGCCATAATCCGAGCCAACGCCGGCAGCGATTCCTCCGATCGATACTCGTGATCCCCCGCCAGAAACACGATGTGCTTTCCGTGACCGATCCCGCTGGTCCCTTCGTAGACCAAATCAGCGGCATTCAGCGGCGATACCAACACCAAACTGAGGGCGATGAGGAGTATCCGTCGGGCGAGATTCGTTAGTTGCGAAGCGTGGCAATTGGAATTCATGGGCGTCTCGTTTTGGGGTGAGTTGTGCGCGGACCGATGAGCAAACGGGCACACACGTCATCAAGGTCGTGAGGAGTTAATACATCAGAACTCTTAAGCCGCCCGGAAGCCAGCGAGATGACGACTCGCTCCGCGCGAGCACTCGTTGTGTGCAATCCATCAAGGCCAGCCGGATGCGATACAGAGCCTTGTATTCCTCAGCCGGTTTGGATTGGCACAGATTGTCGTGGATCGCTCCGCGATCCAACGTTGGATTGCGGAGCAAACCACGACAATCCTGACCGGGCGGAGAATAAAGTGCTATGGCGGATCGCCCGGCCGAGGCAGCCAGTGCATCGTTTCGGACATCCGGCGTGTAGGCCGCATCCACAAACGCCCAGCGCTGAAAATCCTCCATCGCGGAAAGCTCACCAATCTTCCGCCATAACACGATCGTCACCTCCTGCATCACGTCCCGCGCATCCGCCCGCGTGGGCACCAGCGCCCGCACAATGTTGTCGCGCGTGCGTCGCGTGCCGCTTGCCACGGCTTTGGCCGATCCGTCCGCCGGGGGATTTCACCACCTCGTACACCAGGCCGCGAGTGCGAGCAGACGGTCAATCACAATCTTCAGGCGATCCATTTCAAGAACGCATCGTCATCGACATTGCGGCCGCTGATCACGACCACGAGATCGCCGTCTCCGGTCAGATCCACCTGTCGGTTCAGCAAGGCGGCGACGGTGATCGCGCCGGACGGTTCGCTTCGTAAGCCGTGCCGGTACCACAGCCATCGCATGGCCGCTTGTGTGTGCGCATCCGACAACACGACCGACTGCTGGACGAGTTTCCGCAAGATCGGCCAGTTGTGTTCTCCGACATCGTACGACAAGAGCCCGTCGCAAATGCTGGTTGGCCGTTCGATGCGGACTCGCGAACCGGTGGCGAGTGATTGACGGAAATCGTCTGCTCCTGCCGGCTCGACACCAATGATACGGGCGTTTGGAAATCCGTCCGAGATCGCGAGCGCGGTAATCGTTCACGAGCCCGGCAGCAGTGACGGAATCGGCTGTTGTTTGAAATGAG
>JANNDA010001138.1:0-2195 GCA_031387195.1 Planctomyces sp.
GGAGCGGGCGGCCCCGGTGCCATTTTGCAAACACCGACAATCATCACGGTCCCCGCGTTTCAGGGAGGACCTCCCGGCGATCAACCCGGCGGTGCAGCCCCGCTGGAAAACGTCTCACCACGTTTTACGGGCAATGTCGTCGAGGTCGGAAACAGCATGTGGGGTGTGCATACCGTGTTGGATAACGCCTCCGGAAATTCGGCGATCCGTTGGTATGAAATTGATGAAGTCACCAATGCGGTCCTGCAGACCGGTTTGATTGCCGATCCAGCATTGGACTATTTGGATCCCTCGATCGCCGTCAATGCGACAGGAATCGTTGTCATCGGTGCCACGGGAACGGGACCGGCTCAATTCCCCAGCACTTACGCTTTCGCCGGACAAACAGCAGCGGGCGTGACCACTTTTGGCAGCCCGTTGCTGTTACATGCAGGCACGGCCAGCCAAAACTTCGCGGGACGAAATCGCTGGGGCGACTACAGTGCGACTGTCGTTGATCCGAGCAATCCAAACTCGTTCTGGACCATCCAAGAGTTTGCGGCAGGCCCCACTACCTGGGCCGTGCAAATCACGCAAATCTTGATCGTTCCACCGGCACCGCCCCCACCACCCCCACCGCCGCCGTTCCTAAGCTCGAACGACACCCTGACGGGTGGGGACGGGAATGACACACTGCTGGCATCAGACGGCGATGACTTGATCATCGGTAACAACGGGGATGATTCCATCATTGGTGCGGGAGGAAATGACTCCATTCTCGGTGGTGGCGGAAATGACTTCCTGGACGGCGGTGTTGGCGATGACACAATCGCCGGCCAAGGTGGCAGAGACACGATCGTCGGTGGCGATGGCAACGATGTCTACCAATGGCACGCGACCTCTGATGGAGACGACGTCATCGGCAGTACGTCGGGTGACGATCGGTTGTCTGTGACAACCGGTGGTGCATCGGACGTGGTGGCAGTGGGCAAAGTCGGCTCGAAGCTGCTGATCACTTCCGGCGCGAATTCAATCATCGTCAATCCGACGATTCGATTGGTGACGATCGATACGGGGACTGGCGATGACACGGTGACGATCGGCAACATTTCCGGCGTCACAGCGACAGTCCTGACCATTAGCGGCGGAGTCGGCGACGACACGATTGACGGCAGCGCGGGAGTGCTCGGCAACGTGCGTCTCGGACTCAACGGCAACGAGGGGAACGACTCCATCATCGGCACGACAAACGATGACACCATTGACGGCGGAGCGGGACTCGACACGCTACTCGGCGGAGCCGGTAATGACACGATGATTGGTGGAACCGAAGTTGACGTGATCAATGGCCAAGCGGGCGATGACTCGATCCTGGGGAACGATGGCAACGACGCGCTGGCTGGTGGTCTCGGAAACGACGTGATCCGTGGCGGATTGGGGCAGGACTCCATCAACGGCAACGATGGAGCAGACACGCTCGCCGGTGACGATGGCCGAGACACGCTCTCTGGCGGAATCGGCAACGATTCGTTGGACGGTGGTCTTGGCAAAGACACCCTTTCGGGCGGCGACGGCAACGACACGCTCGATGGCGGCTTTAACGATGACGTCCTCGAGGGTGATGCCGGAGCCGATTCGATACGCGGTAGTCACGGGCACGACTCGATTGACGGTGGTGCCGGAGTAGACACGATCAATGGCGGTGACGGAAACGACACGATCAACGGCGGTGACGATGCCGACCTCCTCGGTGGCGCGGATGGAAATGATGTGATCAACGGGGGAATGGGCAATGACTCCATCACCGGTGGCGACGGCAACGACACGGTCCTCGGCGGTGGTGGAAGCGATTTGCTGCTGGGCGATGAGGGAGACGACATCGTCAACGGACAAGGTGGCAGCAACACCATTTCAGGGGGACAGGGTGTTGATACCCTGATCGGGTTGCTCAGCGAGATCAACGAGACGTTTACACTCTCGAATGATTTGCTGAAGAAGCTCGAATTGCTGTAGTGATTCGTGAGACATTCAGGCGAGTGATAAAAGTAAAAACTCTAGTTGAAGCCCGGCTCATGCGAATGAGCCGGGCTTTTTCGTTTGACCGGTTCCGATGAGCATTAGGCGAGGGGTCAGCGACTGTCTCGTGCGCAAAGTGCGTCGTGTGCCTCCCGGCCGGGTGCCGTCAAAGTTTGTAGGGTGGGACAAGGTCGCTTCGA
>JANNDA010001165.1:0-2936 GCA_031387195.1 Planctomyces sp.
CCGCGACCACCCAAAAGCGTGTCACGACCTTTACCACCGACGAGCGTATCGTTGCCATCGCCACCGTTCATGACCATGCGAGTGCCACCCGCATTCATGCCGTTGGCGAGAAGCAGATCGTCTCCCGCATTACCGTTGACCGTCAGCAGGAACTGCCGAGTGCCGCTGAGATCACCGACGTTGACTTGGTCGTTGCCCCCAAGAGCGAAGATGGTGACTTGGTTGACCGTCGGTGCTGTGATGACGGAGTTGGCTCCGAAAGTGACCACCAACTCAGGACCACGGGCAGACACGTTGATGATGTTGGCTGCTCCGTCGCCGAAGACTTGCAACTCGTCGGCCCCCGACGTTCCAAATGTCGTGTCATTGCCATCCGTAGCGACATTGAATTGCACGACGTCTTCGTCCTGGCCGCCATTCACTAGGTCGTTGCCACCTTGGCCAGCCACGGTGTCATTGCCGTAGCCACCATCGAGCGTGTCGTTGCCACTCCCCCCCAACAGGAGGTCATTTCCGCATTTGCCAAACAGCAGGTCGTTGCCGGCCTGACCATTCAACGTATCGTTGGAGTCACCGCCCGTCAGAGTGTCATTGTCAGCTCCGCCGAGCAACAGATCCCCGGGATCAAGTTGCGTGGTGAACGATGTGCTGCTGGCCGTGCCCGTCGTGAATTCCGACAAGCGTCCGACATAAGCATCGAATCCCGTGTTGCCTTCCGGGTTGTCTGAAGTGGAGTTGGAGTTGTCGGCCCACCCGCCGTAGATGATTCCCCCGGCGGCGGCAATTCCGGTGTTGTTCCCAAAGAATCCGAGAAAGCTGCGATCGATGTTCGATGATCCACCACTGACGCGAACGTTCGGCATCCAAGTCACACCACCGTCGTAGCTCACCGTCGCAAAATACTCGACGTCGGTGTTGCTGAAGCCGTCGGTGTCTCCCGTGCCCCCGACGAAGTCGTTTCGAGCATCGTACCACCCCATTGCGATGACGCCGTTACTTTGATCGACGGAGATATTCGGCATGAACTGGCTGTTGAATCCCAGGTCATCATTGACCCGAATGGGTGTACTGAAGGTTGCTCCATTGTCATCCGAGAATCGCAAAAAGATGTCCAGGTTGTCGCTTTCGTTGGCTTGTTCATCGACATAGGTCAAATACAGTCTGCCATCGAATCGCCCCCCGCTGGTGTCGTAGGCCACATACGGGCTTGCGTAAGCTTGCTCGCCCGGAGGTAACGGCAGAACGATGAAGAACAAGTTGGGCACTTGGGGTTGAAATTGCGTTGCTGGAATCGAGTCTGCGGCACCGACATTCGAGGAGGTCACGGTCTGGTCCCCGCGGAATGTCAAACCGCCGACAAGTCCGTTGGCATCAAGATCGAAATGCACGGTGCTCGGCCCCTGATCAATCGCCAGGTGGACGGCTTGAGTTTCCCAGGTAATGCCCAGTTGCCCATCGGGGCCGACACTGGGAATCGCGAAGTTGGGGAAATTCGTCGTCGTCAGAATGACGGAGTTTCCACCAACGTTGAAGTTGGGAACTGGCGTCTGAATGGGAGGCAGGCCGAAGATCGCGGGCGGGACTTGAGCCCCACGGACCACGATGCGCTGGTCCGCTGCTGCCGGTGTCGCTGCGGTGTGATAAGTCACATACACGGCGTCAAGGTTGGGGTTCTGTGCGTCTGGGCCGACCGCGACCCAAGGTTTGTCGTTGAACTCGGCTGCACCCTGAAGCACTTGCGTTTGGAATGAGAGACCACCATCGCGGCTGATGCCGTAGACCACTGCCGCCGTAGGTCTGGTGAACGGGACTCGGTTCACATTGGGTTCGGCCATGTAAACCAAGTGAAGGTTTCCGGCACGATCAAAGGCCACTGAACCGTAATAGCGTGCCTCAGGGACAATTGGTATCAAAAATACTCCATCGTCGGTGCGGTCGAGACTGCTATCGCTCCAAGTGAGTCCGCCATCGAATGACGAGGCGATGAATATGGACGGATTGGCATTCAGGAGAATGCCGCCGCCCCCAACTGCTGAACCCGGCCGGTCATAGGAGACCACTACCACGTTTTGCGGATTCGTTGGGTTTACCGTGAGATGGACTTGGTTTTGACTTCCGGTGAGGCGGCTCGCGTTGGTGACACGCTCCAAAATCAAGTCATTGTTCAGGATGGTTCCCTGACCCACGGCCTTGCCAATCTGAGCGTTTTGCACATTCGACAGGACGACGGTGTAGTCTTCTGTCAGTTCGGCGAGTGAATCGCCCAAAATGGTCACTGTCAGCGTCAGCGTGGTTTCACACGGATTCAAGGTCAAGGTGCCCGAAGCGGCCACAAAGTCTGTGCCCGCCGTGGCCGTGCCGCTCACCAGTTGGTAATCGAAACTCACCGTCTCTTCGATGGGATGGTCCAGGTTGATGGTGAATGTGGCCGTGACCGTGCCGTCATTCAACGGTGTGATGGCACCTTCGACGACCGTCACATCATTGATAAACAAGCTTGGTAGCGAGCGAGAATCGCTTGCCAAAGAGTCACTGCCGGCACCGCCATCGATCGTGTCCATGCCGAAGCCACCGACGATGGTGTCGTTGCCCGCTTGGCCCAACAAACGATCGTTGCCGTTGCCACCAAAGATGGAGTCATTTCCGGCACCACCGAGGATCGTGTCGTCGCCGTCGGCTCCGGTCAGCGTGTCATTTCCCTGGCCGCCGTTGATGCTGTCCGAGCCAGAGTCTGGGTTGACCAGGACAAAGACCCGAGTGGGAATGCTGCGGCTTCCCAGATTGTCCGCCACGGTATAGGTGAAGCTGAACGTTCCCGATGTTCCTGGCTCCGGCGTGTACCGAATCCGACCGTCTCCCAACACCTCCAACGTTCCCTTGGCGGGTTGATCTTGAATTTCGATCGAGTTGAAATCGAGCGTGCCATCGACATCGGT
>JANNDA010001174.1:0-5896 GCA_031387195.1 Planctomyces sp.
CTCGGTCGCGACGTTCGCCGCCGGTACCCAGGTGGATGGCAACCTCAGCGTCCAAGACGCGCTCGTGGGCCTGCTCAACATCAACCTCGGTGACGTGGCGGTGACTGCGGTCGATACGCTCTTCCCGAACACCCAGTACCAGATTCAGTTCACCGGCACCTTTGCCGGACAGTTCGTTCAAGATTTGATCGTCAACAACAATGGAATGAGCGTGGGTACGTTGGCGTCGATCGTCACCACGGGCACGCCGGCCGACGGTTTGGCCGACAGCACTTCAGTCCAGATCGCGATCTTGAGCCCCACTGGAACCAGAGCCGCATTGACCGGATTCAACGGCTTGGCCTTCTCGCCGTTGGACGTGAACCTGTGGCATCCGACGACGCAACGCGGCTTCAATGCCGGCCACGGAATTAACACCGCCTTCGACAACTCGCGGACGCCGGGTGGCGAGTTCCGAGACGTCTTGGATGGACTGGGGGCGCGGACGCAATCCGAAGCCGAGGGTGGTCACAGCTTCTACTTCGGCCTGGAACAATTCCAAGGGACCGGCAATGCACCTGGCTCGACAACCTTCTTGAACTATGAGGATTCAGACACCCAATTGGGCGTCGTCAATCAACTGTGGCAGGCCGACCTCAGCAGCAATCCACTGATTATCAATAACCCGACTGGCCCGGCGACGAGCTACAACCTGCCCGGCGGTGCGATGGGTCGGCTGACGACGAACTCCGTGAACTTGTCAGCGTATGTCGCGGCTGACAAGCCGACGATTTACTTCAACTACTTCTTGGACAGCGAGAATGCCTCGGCCGCTCTGGGAACCGACGTGATGCGCGACAGTGCTCGCGTGTTTGCTTCGCGGGATGGGGGCTTGAATTGGGAACTGATCGCCTCGAACAACACCACGCTCGACGCCGAACTGCCGGAGTTTTTGGCGCACGCTTCGAACTACAACGCCGCTGACGGGGCTCGTGCCCATATCCAAGAGCTGTTCGATACGGACAACTGGCGACAGGCCCGCATCGACCTGTCAATTTTCGCGGGTGAGGCCAACTTATCGTTCCGATTCGACTTCGCCACCGGCGGCAAGATCGGGGAATCGATCGATCCGCTTGCGAACACGTTGCCTTCGGAAGAGTTCGGAGTCTTCTCGGAAGAAATTGGCGATGACGTCGATGCCGCCGCGGGACGTGCTCGGAACAATGCTCAAGAAGGCTTCTACATCGACGACATCATCATCGGCTTCGCGGAACGCGGCGAACTGGTGACGAATGCTCCCAATAATTCCACCTTCGACGATCTGTATACCGACTTCGCCAACGCCCGTGCGAACATCAGCCTGCTCGCGCAGCCGCCGTCGATCATCACCAATGGTTCGTATCAATTTGAGATCCGGCGTGGCACGGAATACGCCGCGCCCGGTGATCCGACGGCGTCGGACATCGCCATCTACCAAATTTTTGACAGCAATGAGCGGTTAGTGAATGACTTCCTGACCCAGGTTGGCCCCATCACCGAGAACTTCGATCAGCCCGATGAGTTCGCTCCATTTGTTAACATTTTTACTCCGAATGGAGGCCCAACGGATTGGTTCGAGACATCCCTGCTCTCCAATTCAGCCGCGAATAGCTTGCGATCCGGAGTGATCACCACAGGCCAAAGCTCGACAGTGGGCTTGATCGGTGTCGATACCGGCGATGGATTCATCACGTTCCAGGTCCGCGTGGATGCGTCGGCGAGTGGAGACAACTTGCAGTTCCTGATTGACGGGATCGTCCAGCCAATCACCATCCAAGGTAATTCCGTTCCTGCCGTTCCCCGAACGGGATCTGCGGCTCTGGCGACCGTCACGATTTTCCTGGAGGCCTCGGTCGCAGTGACCGCCGGGAACCACACTCTTCAATGGCGGTTCAACAAAGTTGATACGGTTTCCGTGGGAACGAACGCGGCTTACATCGACGACATCGTTATTCCACGCCCGGCCACCATCGGGCGTCTTGGCGATCAAAACGTCGAACGCGAGCAGGGAATGCTGGTTCTGGAAGGGAACTTCATTCACAACGTCAGTGGCACCGGCATCATCATCGAACCGGGCGACCGCGATTCGGGAGTCGCTTTCCCAACCGACTTAGCTTATGGCGGGTCGGTTCGGCAAACACCGATCCTGAACAACACCAATCGGCTGGTGACGCACGCGGCGGTGGTCAACAACGTCATCACGAACTTCGGTGCGGCAGGGATTCGCTACAGCGGCGACGCCAACGTCGGTGGCGTGCCGGATGCGGCCGTTCCGTTTGGCAAGCTGATCAACAACACCATCTACGGCGGTGGAATTGCCACCGGCGGAACGGCCATCAGCGGCACCGGAATCGTCATCAACAACCAAGCCAGCCCGACGCTGGTCAACAACCTGATCGCCAATACCGCTTTGGGCATCGACACCACCACCAATGGGGCTCTCGGTTCGGGTCCAGACATCACGACGACGATGTTCCAGAACAATACGAACAACGGCGCAACGGGAAACAGTCCGCTCATCAACGCTGGCAACACATCGCCACTCTTCGTCAATCCGGCCGTCGGCAATTTCTATCTGGCGGCGAGTATTGTCGGAAACGCGAACGAGGCGATCGACACCGCGTTGAATATTCGCCAAGCCCGCACGGAATACACGGCGGTGACGAATCCGCTGGGGATTCCTCCCGATCCCAACCCGTTCGATACCATCGTTCCTGGCCAGGACATTCTGGCACCGATCATCGACCGCTTTGGACAGCCGCGCGTGGACGATCCCAGCCCGTTGTCGGCCAACGCCAGCGGTATTTTCCGTGATATCGGCGGCATCGAACGAGCGGACTTCTTTGGTCCCACGGCCACGTTGACCGTTCCGCTGGACGACGCAGCGGGCGTGGATTTGGATCCCACCGATTTCGACGTGTCGATTGATAAACCCGCATTGTTGACGCGGTTCGTGGTCAAGCTGCTCGATGTCGGAGTCGGCGTGGACGACATCCTGGCAGACTTGGTGACCTCCAGCGGCGGCACGGCCTTCACACTGCGCCAATATGACCTCTCGAACTTCACGATTCCTGTCGTGAACACAACGCTGGCGACGGGTGCCAACGTCCTGGTTTCGGACCTCACCATCAATCTGGCAAGCGTGACCGGCCTTCCGACCGCGTTCCCTTACTTGATCCAAGTCGATGCCGAACAGATGACTGTCACGGGAATGGTTGGAACTGTTTTGAACGTGACTCGTCCGTTGCCAACGGCTCATACTGCCGCAACGGCAACCGTGGTCTATGACGCCACGATCTTGGAGCGAAACGTTGACTACACCTATGCCTACAACGGCAACACCAACGAGGCCATCTTCACCTCGCTGACCGTGTTCCCGTCCGAAGCTCGGTACAACATCACGCTCGATCGCTCGCGAATTCGCGACGTCGCAAACAACCAGTTGCAATCGAACCGGCTCGATGGCTCGACGCAATTCAACATCCTGGTCACCGACGGCGACAACGACAAACCGGAGGTGGTGTTGCCGATATCGGCGGCGGCCAGAACCACCAACGAAGACACGGCGATCGTCCTGTCGATCGCGAACGGTAACGCCATTCAGTTCACCGATCCGGATGCCTTCCTGGCCGTGACCAACACGGACATGGAATTGACGCTGACGGCGACCAACGGCACATTCAAATTGGGGACGATCACAGGTTTGATCGTCGTGTTTGCCGGCTCCACCAGCACCGCCGCAGATCTCGCGAATGCAAATCCTCTGAACCTCGCGAGCACCGGAGTGACAACACTGAATTTCCGTGGTTCCTTCCTGGCGCTCAATGCGGCTCTGGACGGCCTGCGGTTCTTGCCTGGACCGAACGTGAACGATGCGATCGGCCTGGGTGCTCCGAATGACGATATCAGCTTGACCGTGTTTGTTGAGGATCTCGGCAACTACTGGGTCAATCCCAACACGTTGGCCAAGGACTCGCCGCAATTCGACATTGATACGCTGCGCTTCATCGTCACCCCGGTGAATGACGAGCCCAGCTTCACGTTGGCGGGTTCGGTGACAGTCAATGAAGACTCAACAGCGGCTCAAATTGCTGCGGCGGGAGCGAACATTGCCACGGCGATTCTGCGTGGACCGCTGACGGCGGATGATGAATTGAATCAGACATTCACGTTCACGATGGTTCCTGCCACCGGGCAAGCGGCGGCAGCGGCGGCATTGTTTACCGCAGGTGCGGGGCAGCCGACCATCAACGTGACAACGGGTTCATTGCAGTCAACGGCTGCGTCAGGCTCAATGTCGATCACGGTTACCAGTGCGACCGGGTTCCCAACCGCAACGCCGTTCTTCATTCAAATTGATAATGAGCAAGTCCAAGTCACCAGCATCACGACATTGACGACGTTCAATTTGGCGGCGATGACAACAGCCACTCACTTGATGAATGCGCTGGTCACTTACAACGAGTTGAAGTTCACTCTTAAGCCAGATGCGGTCGGTTCGGCGATCTTCGACGTGGCGATGAAAGACAGTGGTCTCACCGCCAACGGTGGCGACGATACCAGCATCAATCACACGTTCACGATCAACGTCGCAGCGGTGAATGACGCGCCGACGATCGGGACGTTAATTTTGAACAATCACACGTCAAACGAAGACGCTGGTTCGCAGCCGAGCTCAGGAACGATTCATGTGATCGATCCAACATCGTTTGCTCCTGGCGGCGGAGCAGACGAAGCAACACAAATGTTGATGGACTTCGTCGTCACGGTGACAGGAACAACGGGTGCATGGACGACTGCAAACTTTTTCACAGTCGCGGGAGCTCCCAAAGTTGACACCGTGACCGGTAATTTGACTTACACCGCTGCCACCGATGTGAACGGCACGGCGACACTTTCGATTCAAGCTCGAGACAATGGGCCGAGTGGTGGTCTGAATGTGAATCTCAGTTTGAGCCAAATCTTCACGATCACGGTGGCGTCCGTGAACGACAAGCCGAGCGTTGTGGTTCCCAACTTCCACAACGTGCAACCGGCGGTGACTGCGCAAACGCTGCAAACAGTTGTTGGATTCGCGTTGCCGACGTTCGGTCCTGCGACGGCGTTGGATGAGGTTCCACCAGGACTGCAACAGAACGCTCTGGTCTATCCGACGACGAATCCGGTGAGACTCTTCGGTGACTTGGCCTTTGAGCCGGGGTTCCGCCCGATCATCACACGGCAACCCGACGATACGGGAACGCTGACCTACAAGACTTTGCAGAGTGCCGTGACCTCCGGCATTGCAGTGGTGACGGTGCAACTGCAAGACAGCGGAACCATGGCCAATGGTGGCGTTGATACCAGCGATGCCGTGGACTTCTACATTGTCGTGGGACAGAACAACCCGACGCTGACGAATTTGACCGGTGTCGATAATTGGACCGCCATTCTCAACGGGGCGGCTGACACGCTGATCATTCATGAGACGGGCAACGCCGGGAACGTGTTGTTCAGCCAAACGCTGGCCACTCTGGGTGACGGCGTGCTCATTCGCGGGACGTCGGCCTCCAACCAATTGACGCTGGATTACTCCAACGGCACACCGATCCCGGCGGGCGTGGGAATTATCTACGCCGGTGGAATCGGAGCGGGCACGGACACGATGCGAATGATCGGTGGCACTGTGAACTCGGTGGATCACTCGTTCCTCGCGGTGGACCAAGGGACAATCGTGACCAACGTTGGAGTCGGGGCAGCGACCGATCGCCGGATCAACTACATCCAGTTGGAGCCGTCCATCACCGACGATCTGGTCTCGGCCAGCCGCACATTCACGTTTGCCAACACCGCCGACACGATCACGGTGGCGGATAACGCCTCGCTGGTCGATGGCTTG
>JANNDA010001225.1:0-3052 GCA_031387195.1 Planctomyces sp.
GAAAACGGAACGGGGGGCAACCAATGATGGGGATGTCAGCATAGCCTAGATAGTGATATTTGAAAGTATCTCATGAAAGGACGCCTGACGTGTCGAAACCTCGCAAGATTGAAGGGACGCTGGTCTACTCGCCGGACGATGTTCAGCCGGAAGGCTTGCTGACATTTATCGAGTTGTCCGGTTTCGATGACGATTGGAAGCGTCTGAGGTTGAACGACGATGATTTGTGGATGCTGCAATTCGGGATCATGGCGGAACCGCGAGGCGCTCCCGTGGTGCCAGGGACAGACGGGCTGCGGAAACTGCGGTTTGCTCCGTCACGCTGGAGCAAGGGGAAACGTGGGGCGGCTCGTGTGGGATACGTTTACTTTGAAGAGTTCGGGATCGTGCTGCTTGTGGTCGCCTACGCCAAGAACGAACAAGATGACCTGTCGCCGGATGACAAACGAATCATTCGCGACATGATTCGACGCGAACGTGAAGCTCTGGAACGACGGCCTTATCACTGAAGGGACAATGATGACACTCACCAAACGAAAACCAGTTCCACGTAAAACGACTCCGCGCGGCAAGTCGCCGGTCGGAAGCGTGGCCAGTCGGATCGTCAGCCGATTGACGGCATTCACTAATGCTCTGGAAAGCGACGTGGCGGTGTCCGAGAAGTTCACCGTCCGCAAGATCCGGCTCAACCTGGAACCAACGGCGTATAACCCGGCAGCCGTCAGGAAGACTCGCGCCGTGCTCAAGCTCAGTCAGCCGCTCTTCGCGAAGTTTCTCGGCGTGGCTGTGCAAACCGTGCGAGCCTGGGAGCAAGGGGACAACATCCCCAGCGACATGGCTTGCCGATTTTTGGATGAAATCAACGCGAACCCCGCCTACTGGCAAAACCGTCTGCAATCTGCGGCGGTCGCTCAAGAGGTTTGACTTGCCAAAAGGACCAATGACATGGCTTCCATCGCGACCGAACCCAACGGATTCAAGCGAATCATTTTCAAAGGGCTGGACGGTAAACGTCGGCCAATTCGATTGGGCAAGTGTTCCGAGAAATTCGCTATTGCCGTTTCTGATCATGTGGAAGAGATCATCAACCAAGCGCTGATGCCCTCCCGCCCGTTGCCTCGTGCAACGGCGGAGTGGCTGGCGGACATGTCACCGAAGATGGAAGCGAAGCTCGTGGCCGTGGGACTGATTCATCCGCGTGAAAGCACCAAGTCAATCATGCTGGGCGAATTTTTGGATGCCTACTTGAAACGACGATCGGACGTGAAGGACGGAACCAAGACGTTCTACGGGCACACCCAACGAAATCTGATCGACCTTTTCGGAGCCGATCGACTGCTCAACAGCATCAACGCCGGGGATGCCGATGACTTTCGCAGGCATCTTCAACAACCGCGAACGAAGCGCGGCGAGAAGTCTCTCGAAAAGAAACCGCTGTCGGCGGCAACCGTGGCTCGCCGTTGTAGCCTTGCCCGAACATTCTTTCGGGATGCTGTGCGGCGGAAATTGATCGACGCGAACCCGTTTGAAGACATCGGCGGTGGCTGCAAAGCGAATCCCGAACGTGCCCACTTCATCGACAAAGAGACCATTGCCAAAGTGATCGACGCTTGCCCGAACGCCGAATGGCGGTTGTTGGTCGCCTTGTCGCGGTTCGGTGGCGTCAGAGTCCCTTCCGAAGCTCTGACGCTGCATTGGCGTGATATCGACTGGTCTGCCGATCGGATGTTGATTCACTCTCCGAAGACCGAGCATCACGCCGGTAAAGCCACCCGCGTTGTCCCGCTCTTTGCGGAGTTGCGACCGTACTTGGAAGTCGTGTTCGATCAAGCCCCGGAAGGTGCGGACTTCGTCTTGCCGAGCCTGCAACGTGAAGCCGCTCAACGTGGCGACTGGCGAGCGGTCAATTTAGGGACTCGGTTTCTGAAGATCGTGAAACGCGCCGGCCTGACCCCGTGGCCGCGATTGTGGCACAACTTGCGAGCGAGTCGGCAAACGGAACTGACCGAGTCGTTTCCCGCTCACGTCGTGTCAGCGTGGTTGGGAAATTCCGAACGCATCGCTGCCGCACACAACCTGCAAGTGCTCGAAACACACTTCCAAAAAGCGGCGCGCATTCCGGCGCGCGGTACGCCTGCAAGTGGTGATTTTGAGACGCACCGAGTCCGTGAAAATTAAGAAACCCCGCATTTCTGCGGGGTTCCTTCCGTACAGTTGGGCGATGGAGGATTCGAACCCCCGACATCCACGGTGTAAGCATGGCGCTCTAGCCAGCTGAGCTAATCGCCCAAAAAACTACTGTCTGGATTGCATTGTCCGACCGAGTTCATGGGGGTAGGACTTGTCCCTCTCGTAGCAGCCTCTTGGTGAGGCGATCACGATTCTTCGTCGCTCAGGAAGCGATCGGCTTGACCGCGTCTGCAGCTCGCTGGAATTCGACGGCTTGGCGACGAAGCCGATTTGAGTTGCGGATGAATCTCGCTCGCGCCGGCTTGCTACCGGTGATATTGGCCAGATTTTCGTATTTGTCCGCAAGCGTGATTTTGATGCGGACCTTGTTGAGCAGCACTTCGACCTTAGTGGCCATTGTCCAACTTCCTCGTAAAAAAACTATTTGTCTGAGTTCAGGCAAAAACCGAAGGGGCACAAATACAAAGAAATGGGAAAAGTTGCCAGTGATCCGAGTTTCTCTGGCACGGCTGGCGCGTCTCGACGGCTCAAAGTTCCCTAATATGCCGCTCGCGGCCCTGAGTGAGATGTTTCGGACGAATGTTTAACCGCACGCCGCAGGCTCTCGCGTTTGGAAACGCGCGTGCGTGCGGCGTTCGTCTAAACAACTCACTCATGACCGAGAGTGGCATAAGGTGTGACTGTGAATTCGACGCATCGCCGAATTACCTAGGTTTGGTGAAACTGCACTTTCTGGGATTCGGGGATTCTACACAGCGAGCCTGAGCAGTCGTTGCAAGAGGGATCGGATTTTCTTGGTGAGCGTGGCGTTGTCGGAGGCGTGCGAAAAATCGTTCAGGAGACATTGCGTTTGCAGGGCTTT
>JANNDA010001227.1:0-2713 GCA_031387195.1 Planctomyces sp.
TCCAATCCTCAATTTTCAATTCCCCCAAACTCGCGTGTCTTAAACCAAAAGTCGAACCTTATTAAATTCCGTTGAGATCGCTTACCTCCGGGGCTTCAGCCGCAATGATCGGCCCACCGTTGCCGATGACAAAGCGGCACAGCGGAACGAATTGCCCACCCCAATCGTGGGCGACATCGGTTGGCATTGGGCCAAGATCCACTTCCTGGTCGTGTCGCTGAAAGCTGTCTTTGAGAGTGCGGATCAGCAGCAGTTTGGCGAGCGGCAGGTCATGGTAATCCGCATCGACCGCAGTCCAGACCGTCTGCAAATGTCCGAATGCCAGGGTGTGGAATCGAAACGCAACCGGTTGCGAACCGACATAAAGGAAACAGAGATCCGCCGCCTCTTGGCTCCACGCGATGGGCAACAAGTCCCGCAGAAATTGGTGTCGATTGGGATCGTTGAGCACCGAACTGGACTGCGACAACTGACGTTCGTCATTGAGCGCAATCTTGAGGCATTGCTCATAGAGTTCTCGTGGATAATACGGGGCGGCACCGTTCAAGCGTTGTGGCCGAAAACGGGCAAAGCTCGTTGGCCCCAGTGAGGCGAGCTGTTGCTCACCTCGCTCGATGACACTTCGCAGCTTCGGCGACAACAAAGGCCAATAAGTCTCCCAAGAATCACTCCTGCGAATCTTCACCGAGCCGTGCCACGGATGCGGCTGAATATTCCAGTCACTTGCATGAAGGAAGAGCGTCGTCATCCCTTCTGGATCAGGAAGTCCCCGTAAATCGACGATATGGCGACGAGTCATTTCGGCGTGGAGATGTGCTCCCACGGGCCCCCAATTACCGCTAGGGTTGGCACCGAGCGGCAAAAACGTCTCGTTTCCGATGGCAGGCAATGACAATTCACAGCGACGATCGAGCCAGCGTTCCACCAGCACCGTCAAGCCAGTTGTTTGGCCTTGTTCGTCCACACAAAACGCCCGCAACGTCGGCCGGTCTCCGTTGTGCTTCAAGTACAAACGCAACCAATCGAGCGTCTGACAAAACGCTGGCTGCGGTGTCTGCTCATGCAACGTTTTCCAGATTTCACCCAGCTCTTCCAATGTGGCCAGATCATTGATTTCGAGAACCGATCGCCTTTCGTCCTGTTCGGATACGGACACACCACGAGCATTCGCCGGAGTGTTCAGGCCGAGTTCATCGAGTGTGAAGAAACCAGAAGTCATGATGGAGGATTCTCGGTGTTACCCCGACCCCACCGAGCTTGCCTCAGTGGAAACGGGCTTTTGCACTACGACTACCGCACACGAGATCTCATAGTGCGGAAGCCTGAAAACCACCGAGACAAGCTCGGTGGGGTTATTTTGATCAAAACTAAGCCGAAGCGTTTGCAAATTCCTCTAGTTCTACTTGTCTGTTGTCAGACAGCGCTTCGTCAGCCTCTGCCAGAACGTCGTTCAGTCGTTTCAGATCCGAGAATGCCGGTGACGGCAGCGGTTCGCCCGATGTGTGTTGAGCCGTGTGGGCTGAGCGCCCCAGCAGGCTGCCGTCGAACAGACCTTTCAGTTTGATGCCGGCGTTCCAGAACCCGGCCACGATCCGATTTGTCGCCACCGTGAAGGTATCCATGCGGTCGAGGTACTTCGCGCCCCAGTAGTTTTTGTAGTGCAGCTCGTTCGTGCCGAAGTCGTACCGCGTCACTCCCCGCGAATAACCTTCCTCAAACATCTGCCGATACAAGAGCGAACCAGGACGATGCTGTGCGAAGGCTTCGTCGTAGTGATTCGCGATAACATAACGAGTCGAACCCGCAGTCAGGGCGAAGACAAAACTGATGGGTTGACTGTCAGCCGACATCACCCAGCAATCCAACTGATCCAGCGGGATCAGCGTTTGCTGAATCAATTCCGACCAGAACTGTTGCGCGGTCGAGTCCATGAATCGCGGTCGTCCGTGTGGATCGGTCGGCAGCCACGAGCGTTGTTCAACCTGGGCCAACGTCGCGACCAGTGCCTGAGTTTCGACTGCGGACGGAGCACGGTGATGCAGGACTTCGACCTGATGCTCACGCCGAAGTTGTGCCTCCGCATTGTTGATTCGTCGCAGAAGTTTTTGATCGACAACCTCATCCCGATACTGCTGCCACGTATCTGGAAGCTCGGCGATCGCCACGCTGCATGAACTTTGTTTCTGAATCGGCATCTCCAGTTCATTCAATGCAGACAAGGCTCCGAGGTGAGCTTTGTGAGACATCGGCCACGGGCCAAGTTGCATGAGGTTCCAGCCCAACTCGACCATGAACCAACCGATCGAACGGCCCACGGCATACTCGCACGTTTGGTCCGCCAGAATCACACGCGACGGTTGGTAATAACCAGCCATTGCGTTGACTCGCAGCAACCCGACTTTTGGATGTCCGACGGGAAAGATGCCAAACAGCTTTCGGTCTTCTTCGTTGTAAACCGCAATCACTTCCACTCCGCCGGCCCAAGGAGCCTGCGATCCGATGCTGCGGCCCCAGACCGAAAACCATTCCGGACTCAATATCCGTAACTCCGGCTTCACTCGCTGGAGCAGATCGCGCCAATCCGACCAGAGTTGCTCATTTCCATCGAGCTGATGCAGTTCGCAACGAAACATGTTGTTCTCCAAATTACTGATGTCTTCCGCCGCACTTGTCTTCAAACCCCACCGAGCTTGCCTCGGTGGATCAGGGCTTC
>JANNDA010001239.1:0-1773 GCA_031387195.1 Planctomyces sp.
CAAAACCGCTCGTAACTTCCTCGCCTTCCTCCACTTGGCCGCAACCATGATCCTGCTCGCGTGAATGTCAGCACGGCCTAGTGTCGGCTCATGAATAATGCGGGTTAAGGGAACTCGCTGAAGGCGACGTTAGTCCTTGCCAATCTCTGCGGCGGGGAGCACTCGCGTGCCGACTCGCTCGCCGGCCACCGCGCGTTCGACATTGCCCATCTTTTTGTAGTTAAACACAACGATCGGAATGTTGTGTTCCATGCAGTGATGAATCGCGGTCGCGTCCATCACTTTCAAATTCTGTCGCAAGAAGTCTTGGTAAGAAATCTCCGAATAGCGGACGGCGTGCGGATTCTTTTCGGGATCTTCCGAGTAGATGCCATCGACTTTCGTCGCCTTGAGCAGCACGTCCGCTTCGATCTCGCGAGCACGCAAAGCCGCCGCGGTGTCGGTGGTCACAAACGGGCTGCCAGTGCCGGCGGCCAAGACGACGACTCGTCCTTTCTCCAAATGACGAATGCAGCGACGACGGATGAACGGCTCCGCCACACGCTCCATTTGAATCGCCGTTTGCAAACGTGTCTCGACGCCCGCGTTCTCCAACGCGTCCTGCAACGCCAAACCGTTGATCACGGTCGCCAGCATTCCCATGTAATGTGCGGTCGGTGTTTTGATCGCCGCGCTGACCGCCGCGAATTCTTTGCCACGCAAAATATTGCCGCCGCCACAAACGATCGCGAGCTGCACCCCTTGATCAACGACTCGCTTGATCTGCTGGCACATGGTCGAGATCTCTTCCATGTGAATTCCGGTCTCGCCCGGACGGCAGAAACTTTGACCGCTGATCTTCAACAGGACGCGCTTGTAGGGACGATTGTCTGACATCGAACACCTGGGGATTGAAGAAAGAAATTGGTCATTGGTTATCGGTCATTGATCGTTGATCATTGGAAAATAACCAATGACCAATGATCGACAACCAATGACCAATCTTTTGAAACTTAGAACTATGAACCAAAGCAAACAGGAGGCTCAAGGGCCTCCTGTTCGCTGACTTTGACTGTTGCCGTTTTAGGACGGAACTGACGAACTAGCGGCCAATGACCCAGCGAGTGAAGCTGGTCGCTTTCAAACCAGATTCGGCGAGTGCTTGGCTGACCGTCTTGGATTGCTCCTTGGCAAACGGTTGGGAAACCAACACCCCTTGCTCGTTGTAGAACACATTCATTTGGCCATCGACGATCTTTTCGATGATGCTGTCTGGCTTGCCGGTCTTCTTGGCTTCGCCACGCAGACGATCTCGTTCCGCATCGACGACTTCCGCCGGGAGCTGATCAGGCAGCGTCGCAACTGGCTTCATCGCAGCGATGTGCATCGCGACGTCACGCAACACCGGAGCGGTCTTGTTGTCGCCAGAAGCTTGAAACAAGACGCCTTGCTTGCCGTCGTGATGGACGTATCCGCCAACCGGCCCGCTGACACGAATGATCCGCGACAGCACGATCTTTTCACGGATCGAGTTGACCACGTCTTCATAAAGATTATTCAGCGTCTTGCCCGCAGCCTCCGGAGCCGGTTGAGCCAGTAACGCCTCTGGCGAATCAGCACCCGGACCATTCAGCAACTGCGCGGCACACTGTCGAGCGAGCGACACAAATGCTTCCGCACCGGCGACCGGAGCAGACTCACATTGCAATTCGATCATCACTGCTTCGGAACCGTCGGCCTTCATCTCGACGACGATTTTGCCTTCGGACGTGGCGTTGTCCGCTCGCTTGAGCA
>JANNDA010001270.1:0-2476 GCA_031387195.1 Planctomyces sp.
CATTGTCGTTCATGATCGACATCAGCATTCCGGCACCCATCGGGGAGAAGGGTTGCTGTTGACCGACTTGGCTTTCAAAGGCTGTCGGGGACAGTGCGGCGATGTCGTAGAAGTGGTTCACCGCTCCCAGGACCGCTTGAGCTTTTCGGTCGGTGGCGGCGGCGACGACGACACCGTCTTCCGCACCAGCGGCGGTATTTGCAAATGAGTTCCAGGAGCCTCGATTGCTTTGGGCGTATTGTGTGCTGGTTGTGCGAGCGGCATTCAGCAGGACATCGAATTGAGTAACGCTGCTGTGGCTGGCTGCTTGTTTTTGGGTGATGACATTTTGAGCGTACGGTTGGAAGTCTGACAGGACGCCGCCGAAGTAACCGTGGAAGGCGTTGGCCACGCCGTCCCAGGCGCTGTGGACTTGCGGGGCGAGTCCGAGCTCAAAGGCATTCCCGGCACCGGAGGCGAGGTTATTGGCGGAGTGTTCGACTCCGGCAACGCTGGCCATCCAGGGAGCCATTGCGCCCCAGGTGCTTTGCTCAAAACCATCCACGCCGCTAGCCACGGTGGAAACACCGCTGACGATTTCACCGGCCACCTGACCTTCGCGAACGACGTTCTGCGCCGAGATGGTTTGAACGCCGGTTTTATGAGCGGACGCTTCTTGCCCGCCGTAAGCTTGGAAGACCCCTGCTTCGCCGTTCGAGAAGTTCACCCAGTCGCTCACAGCGCTTTGAGCATAAGTCGCCCAGGCGTTCGCCACGGCGGTGACGTCGGCACCTCCACCCATGTAGGTTGCCCACTGCGAAGCGACACCGCTGGAGACGGTGCTGACCCAGGTTTGAAACGCAACGCTGGTGTCGCCGGTGAGCGTCGTACTGTCGCCGAGCAAATCCATTTGCAATGTCGCTGCCGCGTTGGTGGCCAGGACGGTGTATTGGTTGCTGGCACTGGCGGCACCGTTGGTCCAGGTTTGAACGCCGAGGGCGCGCGCGTTGTCCCAGGCTTCGACGGCGGTCGCGGCGGTTGTTCCGAAACTGATACGCGCCCCCATTTCGCCATTGCGGAGCGGTTCAACATCGGCCGCGATGTTTTGCGCGAGGGCCAACGCGGCGTTGGATTCGGCGATGGTGAAACCTTCGTTGGCCGTATTTCCGGCCAACTCTCGTGCCTGAACCGCATCATTGATGCTGTTGCTCTTGGTCACTTGCTTGCCCACATCTTCTGTGGCGAAACCCGCTTCCAGGTCGGTGAGGCCGTCGAGGCAATCTTTGATTTCCGCCAGTGCTTTGGTCTGCCAAGCATCGACGGCGTTGATCGCGTTCTGCAAGCGAGTGTTGATCGCGCCAATGATGCTTTGGTCGCGAGCGGTATCGGCCGCGCGCTCGGCTCCGACGTAGGACACGAACGCACCGCCGACGCTCGCGGTGTAAGAAATCTCTTCGCAGGCGAGTTCGAGCGCGTAGTTCTGCGTGTCGATTAAAATCGGTCCCATGTTGATTGGCGGCGGCGGCAGATTGTTCATCATCGCATTCATCATGGCGATCATGTTGGCCATCATGAAACTGTCGTATTGGCCTTGGTAGGTGGTCCAATCTTGATCGGCGTTGCTGGCTGCGGCACCACCAGCGACGGAAATGGCATCGTTGAATTGCGGCCCAAAACCAGTGGTGGGATCGTTGGCCAGAGTGTCGTAGATGACATTGGCCGTGGTGATGGCCGCTTGCATGACGCCTTGCAGGTCGGTGAGCGTGTCGGCTAACTCGATGCTGAGGTCGATGAGTTGCTGCTCCAGGCCCTCCGTCAGATCCTGCATGGCCAACACAAACGGGTTCCCAATCTCCGGATCGGTGGGTGCAGTCGTCTCTTGGTACACGTCAGTCGTGACGTTGAAGGAGACTCCAGAGATGACTTGGGTGATTGTGCTCGTCGCGAGGAGGGTGCCGCTACCAATGACGAAAGACTTGATCTTCGTCTGGTTGCTGGTGGCGGAAGTTCCCGTGCTGTCGGTGTGCGTGGCGCTGACATCAGACCACGACTCGCCGGGCAGAACCGGTTCATAGCGGGTGATCGTCTCTGTCGAAGTCACGCCGCTCCCACCTGTGCCGCTCAGCCAGTCGTCGTAGATCTCAGTGGCAGCGGTCACCGCACCGGTGTAGATGGTTTCCGCAGAAGTGGTCAGGCCGTCGTGAATCCCCTGAGCCGTCTGGACGGCGGTGGTATAGACCAGTTCGTGTGCGATGACTTGCGACGCAAAGACATCAATCAACCCGCCCGGATCATTGACGATGGTGTTGTAAATGATTTGAGCGGCAGCGATCGCGCCATCGTAAATCGTGTCGGCCGCCGTGATGGCCGTATCCAGCCCCGTGTTGACCGGAACCATCAGCCCGGCATAGGCCACCATCGCTCCACTGGGTCCGCTGATCGCGTTGTCGAAGGCGTCTTGATGACCTTGGACGTTCGTGTTGAACGTGTTCGTGGC
>JANNDA010001349.1:0-2223 GCA_031387195.1 Planctomyces sp.
GCCAATGAAATCCTCGATGCCACCGGTCGCGGCTACCGTTACAAACTGACCGAAATCACCAACGCGGCCGGCATCTCTCGGTGGTTCAACAGCGACCGCACGAACAGCACCGATCTTGAAGCCGCCGCCGAATCCAGCAAGTTCTTCTACCTCTACCGCGACAATGCCATCAACGTGTACATCAACGGCTGGGACGGCACGGCGATCTGCTCCTACCCCCATTCTCCGGACGGATCGAATGACATTATCTTCATGGGACAAGGATCATTCCTGACCAGCTTTGCCCACGAGGCGGGCCATTACTTCGACTTGCGCCACACGTTCGAGGGCGAAGCCTTTCTCAACTCCGACAACTCCCCTTGCACCGCGAACGACTGCTCATGCGCGCTCTGGATGGGCGGTAATGGCGACCTCATCACGGACACCCGGAACGATCACGAGTGCTGGTCCACCCAGAACCACATCGCCGGAGGTAATTACGGCGTGAACTACGGCAGTCCAGGGTCAGACGACGCGGCGGTGGATCGAATCTTTTTCAACTTAATGTCCTACCGGATAGCCGTGCGAGATCGGTTTACCGAGGATCAAATGGACCGGATGGCGGACACCTCCAACGACTCGCGCTTCAAAGTCGCCAATGGACGAACCCGCTTTGTGGCGGGGTATGGCAACGATGCCACAGGAAACGGCAGCAGTACCAACCGGTACCGGACGGTGGCCAAAGGAGTTGCAGAGTCCAATCCCGGCGACATCGTCCTGCTCGCGGGCGGGAATTACAGCCAACCGCAAACCACCATCACCAACCATGTCACGCTGCGCGCCACGAGGGGCAGCGTGACCATCGGCCAACCTTGATCGGACCATCGCAAGGACATCCCATGAAATCCAAATTCGCACTCACCCTCAGCCTCGCCGTCGGCTTGCTCGCCATCGTCAGGCCCGCGTCCGCCCAAACCTTTTCCATCGACTGGCACACCATCGGCGGCGGTGGCCGCACCAGCACCGGTGGCGTCTTTGCCGTGAGCGGCACTGTCGGCCAGCCCGACGCTAGCGGACAGTCGATGACCAACGGCACCTTCTCACTCACCGGCGGCTTCTGGTCAATCTTCACTGTGCCGACATCCGACGCACCGTTGCTCTCCGTCGAGCGGCAGGGCACGGCCGTCCGCGTCTTCTGGCCGCTGCCCGCTACCGGCTTCGTGCTCGACCAAAGCCTCACCGTCACCGGCGCGTGGTCGCAGGTCTCCTTCCCTTACACGACGAACGCGACTGACATCAGCATCAGCGTCCCCGCGCCCACTGGTAGCAAGTACTACCGACTGCGCCGGCCCTGAACAGCGTCGCCCGCACACGCGGAAAGTTCTTCAAAATACCCTGAGCCTTTCCGCCGGGTTTTGGCGCATGACGGGGTGGATGCGATGAACGTGTCCCGTTGTGTGAAGCCCAGCCGGGCGGACCATAACGAATCAGTACAACAAACTTATGAAAACAAACTCAGTTCCAAGTTCCTTGCGAAACCACACTCAAACCCCGAACCGGGCGGCGTCCCCAGCGGATTCCGGTCCGTTCTTAACCACAGCAACCAAAACACAGAACCAAAACCAACCCATGAAAACCACCTCACTCCAACTAATCCGCAGTGTCTGCCTGACCGCAGTCCTCGCCCTCCTCACCTCTGTCAGCAGCGCCCAAGCCGCACCGGGCGCAGCCGGGCATCCGATGAAGGTCAAGCCCATGAAACCCACCGATTGCATGGACCATGTCGCCGCTGGCCCCCGTCACGCCAGGAAGCATGAAACCCCGCTCAAGGGCCTCATCCTCCAGCAAACTGAGTGCGCACGCGCGGATTTCGACGGTGACGGAACGATCGAGACGCAATGTTCCACCACAACCCACACCTACGACAAAAAGGGCAATCGGATCAGCAGCCTGACTCCCTCGTCCGATCCGTTCGTCCCGCCTTTGCGAGTTCTCTTCACCTACGACAAGAATGGCAACCAGCTCACTGCCACGTACCAGTATCTCCAGGACAGCAACGGCGACGGGCTGCCCGACCTCGACGCCGATGGACTGCCTGTTGTCATCAGCACCGAGGGCACCACGACGACCTACGACGAACGGGGTAATGAGGTGGCATACACGTACGCAAGCGGCTCCTACCTCTACAGCCAGATGCGCACTTACGATGCTTTCAACAACGTGCTTACCTCTGTCTCCATTGGC
>JANNDA010001351.1:0-6996 GCA_031387195.1 Planctomyces sp.
CTCAGGGGGCGATGGTTGCGCGTTCGATGCGGTGGGGAATTTGTGGGTCACCGACTTCCATCGTCCGGAAACCGGCAAAGGGCGGATCACGGTTCTCAGCCCGAAGGCGGAAGTGCTCGCCTACCTTCCGTTGCCGAGCAAGGTCGTGAGCAACATCGCCTTCGGTGGTCCGAAGCACGACGAGATTTTTTGCACGACCGGCGATCCTCCGGGGGTCTTTCATGCGGTTGTCGGCGTGCAGGGTTTCGCGGGACATCCCGGCAAACCGCTGCCGATCTCGCGAACGCTCGACCTCGTCGTCCAGCGACCTCATGCCGACGCCGAAACGCTTCGAGCGATCGGAAAAGTGGCGGTCGAGGCGAAGATCAACGAGGGACAACTCGAAGACGCGGCACAGCAGCAAGTGCAATCGCTCGTCGCCAAGATTGCTGATCCTCAGATTCGCGGTGATGTTGAAAAGCTGCTGCCGGAACTCAACAAGGCCGCCGCACGGCACGCGGCGGATCGGACTCTGTTGGCCGAAGTGAAGCGACTCGGCGGCAAAGTGACGTTCGACATCGCGGCTCCTGATTGGCTGCGTTCGATTGCTGGCGACGAGGCTCTCGAAGTCTTCGGACGCATCACGGAACTCAACCTCAACGAACGGACTGACGGGCACAAAGAACCCGACGCGAAAGCGATCACGAACCGAGTCAACGACGACACATTGAAACTGCTGGTCGGTCAAGACGGGCTGCGGCGACTCGAACTATCCGGCACCGCCGTCACCAGCGCGGGGCTGATCCACTTGAAGGGTCTGACCAACTTGCAGTTCCTCAACGTCTGCCTGACGGCGGTCAGCGATGAGGGCTTCGAGCACCTTTCGGCCATGACCAAGATGCGTCGCATGACGGTGTGCGCCTCGAAGATCACGGGCTCAGGATTCAAACACCTCGCCGAAATGAAACAACTGGAGTCGATCAACCTGCATTCGTCTCCCGCCAGCGACGCGGGCCTCGAAGCGATCGGCAAGCTGCCGAGTCTCCGTCGGCTGGAGATCGTGCATACCAACGTCACCGACGCCGGCCTCGTGCATGTGGCGAATCTCGTCAACTTGCGGCAGCTTCACATTCACGGCAAAGAAACGACCGAGTCCGCGTTGCCGTTCATCGGGCGACTTTCAGAGCTCTACGAACTCGACATCTACGACCGAGCGGCCAGCAACGCAACGTTGAAAGAAATCGCCAAGCTGCCGAAGCTCCGGATGCTCCGTTTCTTTGGTGGCACGTTTGATGATGAGGGGGTCAAGCATCTCGCCGGCCTCACGACACTGGAGGATCTGGTCCTCAATTCGAGCCAGGTGACTGATACCGCGATCGAGCATCTCACGGGGCTAAAAAGTCTGCGCACGATCAACTTGGGCGGCACGAAAATCACGAATGCAGGCAAGCAACGCTTGAAGGTGCTTCTGCCCAAGACCGAGATCACTCCCTGAATCGGGTTACGTTGCTTCTCGTCAGACACGCTCGACCAGCATGGCCACGGCGTTCCCGCCTCCGAGGCAAAGGGCCACGACACCGAATCGGGCTTGTCGTTGGACCAGCGTGTGAATCAAAGTCGTCAGCACACGGGCTCCGCTCGCACCCAGTGGATGACCGAGCGCGATCGCTCCACCATTCACGTTTGTGTTTTCCGACGAGAGTCCAAGTCGCCGGATGCAGGCCAGCATCTGCACCGCGAAGGCTTCGTTGATCTCGAACAAGTCGATGTCGCTCAGCGAGACCTTGGCTTGCGCAATCACCTTTTGAATCGCGATGACCGGAGCGATGAAGAGGTCGCCCGGCTCGGTCCCCGCCGTCGCACTGGCCACGATGCGAGCGAGCGGGTGTAAACCCTGTGCGTTCGCAAACTCTTCCGAGGTGACGACAACGGCCGCCGCGCCGTCGCTGATCATCGACGAGTTGCCCGGCGTCACCGTGCCGTTGTCCATGAATGCGGCACGCAGGTTCGAGAGTCGTGACAAATCGCAGTCGGTGCGTGGGCCTTCGTCGTGAGCGATGACTTGCGTCCCCGTGCGTGATTGGACGGTGACCGGAACGAGTTCGTTTTCGAACCAGCCTTGTGCCTGAGTGTGGATCGCACGGCGATGACTTTCGCAGGCATAAGCATCTTGGTCCGCGCGAGTGATGCCGTCCGCTGTGGCCAGTGCTTCGGCAATCTGTCCCATCGAGCGACCACTGAAAGGACACGCTAATCCATCGCCAAGCATCACGTCGGAGAGCGTTCGGTCGCCGATCGCCGGTCCCTCGCGCGATAACAGATACGGGGCACGGCTCATGGACTCGATCCCGCCAGCCACGATCGCGTGCGCATCACCCACTCGAATCGCCTGAGCCGCGAGCATCACCGCCTTGAGTCCTGAGCCGCAGACTTTGTTGATCGTCAAAGCCGCAACGCTCGGCGGCAGTCCCGCTTTCAACGCCGCTTGCCGCGCCGGAGCTTGGCCGACTCCGGCCGACAGCACGTTGCCGAGGATGACTTCTTCGACATGATTCGACGAGACACCCGATCGTTCGAGGGCCGCTCGAATCGCAACCGCTCCGAGTTCTGGCGCAGACAACAACGACAGTCCGCCACGAAACTTTCCAATCGGCGTGCGACAAGCGGCAAGGATCACGGGATGGTTCATGATTGGTTCCCTTCGTGGGGCACGTTTTCAACGTGCCCTTCTGGCGAGCACGTTATACCGTGGAACGGCGACAGTGGCACAAACCCCACCGAGCTTGCCTCGGTGGAAACGGGCCTTTGCACTACGAACGGATTCACTCGGCAGAAAAGTCGGCGTAGTGCAAAAGCCCTAAAACCACTGAGGCAAGCTCAGTGGGGTTTGTGTCAATGTCCCCCGCGTGCGGTATATGCTGTCACGACGCGAATCCTGACGCGGCCCCATCATTTCTGGAGAACCACTCCATGACAACGTCAGCGCCTTGGGTCGATGGTCTCACGATTGGGCAGGTGTTGAAACAGACGGCTCTGCGTGTTGGCTCACGCGATGCGGTGGTCTTTCCGCAGGCTCAGTATCGAGCCACTTGGGCCGAGTTCGACCAGACGGTCGAGCGCGTCGCCCGCGGGTTGATGGCGTTAGGATTTGAGCGTGGCGATCACTTCGGCGTCTGGTCCACGAACTGGCCAGAATGGGTCATTCTGCAATTCGCCACGGCTCGCATCGGCGTCGTGTTGGTGACAATCAACCCGGCGTACCGGCCGGCAGAATTAGAGTTCGCGCTGGCACAGTCGGACGTCCGAGGTTTGGCGTTGATCGAAGAGTTTCGTGCCTCGCATTACTTCGAGATGCTGGAACAAGTCTGTCCCGAAGTGAAATCCTCAGTCCCAGGTGAACTGCACAGCGATCGCTTTCCTCGGCTGAAGTGCGTGATTCGCCTGCGCGGGAGGGAGCATCCCGGTATGTTGCCGTGGTCGGAACTCGAACGACTGGGCGAACAAGTTCCGCTCAGTGATTTAGAAGACCGCAAACGGCAACTCACGCCCGATGATCCGATCAATCTGCAATACACCTCCGGAACGACGGGACGGCCAAAGGGCGCGTTGCTCACGCATCGCAACTTGCTGCTGAATGCGTTCTACGCCGCAGAGTGTCAGCGGTTCGATGAGCGTGACCGCATCTGCATTCCGGTGCCGTTGTATCATTGCTTCGGCTGTGTGCTCGGTTCGCTGTGCAGCGTGGTTCACGGAGCCACGATGGTCTTTCCGAGCGAAGGTTACGCGCCCGATTCGACGCTCGACGCGATCGAGGCCGAGCATTGCACCGCGGTCTACGGCGTCCCGACCATGTTCATCGCCGAGCTGGAACATCCCACGTTTCCGCAGCGAGACATGTCCTCGCTGCGGACGGGCATTATGGCGGGCAGCCCTTGTCCGCTCGAACTGATGAAACGCGTCGAAAAGGAAATGGGGGCGCGAGAAATCACGATCGCTTACGGCCAGACTGAAGCCTCGCCATTGATCACGATGACTCGCACCGATGACCCCATCGAAAAGCGAGTTGGCACCGTCGGCCGCGCACTTCCGGGAGTCGAAGTGAAGATCGTCGATCCGGAGACCGGCGCGACGTTGCCGGACAATGTGTCCGGCGATCTTTGCACGCGAGGCCACAACGTGATGCTCGGTTACTACAACATGCCCGATCGAACCGCCGAAGCGATCGACGCCGACGGCTGGCTGCACACCGGCGATTTCGCGTTGCGTCAGCCGGATGGCTACTTTCGCATCACCGGACGGTTGAAGGATCTGATCATTCGGGGCGGCGAGAACATCGCGCCGCGCGAGATCGAAGAATTACTTTTTCAAATTCCCGCAGTTGAAGACGTGCAAGTCGTCGGCGTTCCGGATCGAAAGTTCGGCGAAGAGATCCTCGCCTGGATCAAGTTACGACAAGGCCACAAACTGGATGAGCAAACGGTTCACGATTACTGCCATGCTCACTTGGCTCACTTCAAGACACCGCGCTATGTGAAGTTCGTCGATAGCTTTCCCACGACCGTCACCGGCAAGATCCAGAAGTTCAAAATCCGCGAGCTGGCCATTCAAGAACTCGGCCTGGAAGATGTCGCGCGCATTGAAACGGCCTGACAATAGCCTGTCTTTACTCCGAAGAGTCCGGCCCAGGGCGGCGCTCCACGGCTTACGCCGTTCCGCTTTGGCTATCCTGAAACGGATATCGAACAGACCACACAGAGATGAAGATCACACGGGTGAAATCCATCAGCCCGATTCAGTCAGTTTGAACTTGCTGAATTTCAGATGTTCAAAGGAAGACTCTCATGCCCCGGACATATTCGCTGAGTTGTTTGCTCGTCTGGTTGTTGATGACGTTTGTCAGCGATCTCTCTGCCGCCGATGGCTTACAGCGGATCAAATACAACAACCCTGGTTTAGTGGTCGATCTGGGAGTCGGTTTGTGGGCGTGGCCGGTGCCGTGTGATGCGGACGGAGACGGCGATCACGACTTGATCGTGGTCTGTCCCGATAAGCCGTACAACGGCACGTACCTCTTCGAGAACACTGCTGGGCCGAATGAGAAGATGCCGGTGTTTAAGGCCGCGCGACGACTCGGAGCGGGCAAGCATTATGCGATGCCGTCGTATGTCGCTGGCGGGCTGCGAGTGCTCACGCCGGGGGCCGAGTATCCCGATTTCTTGAAGACGGGACTCGATACTGGCGCGAAGTTGCCGCTGTCGGCGAACATTCACAAGTCCGAAGTCGGTAAGACGCCGGGCCTGTTCAAGGTGCGGCACAATCAATGGCGGTACGTGGACTTCGATGGTGACAAAGCGTTGGACTTGGTAGTCGCGGTTGAAGATTGGGCGGACTACGGTTGGGACGACGCGTGGGACGCGAACGGACGTTGGACGAACGGGCCATTGCACGGGTTGGTGTATGTCGTCCGGAATACCGGCTCGACCGAACAGCCCAAATATGCTGAGCCGAAGTTGCTCGAAGCGGGGGGCCAGCGGCTCGATACGTTCGGCTGTCCGTCACCAAACTTCGCGGACTTCGATGCAGACGGTGATCTCGACTTGCTCTGCGGCGAGTTCCTCGACGGGTTTACGTACTTTGAAAATGTCGGTTCGCGAACGAAGCCGGAATATGCGAGTGGCCGACGACTGATGAGCGGCGAGCGACCGCTGGCGATGGATCTCGAGATGATTGTCCCGGTTGCATTCGATTGGGATCGCGACGGCGATTTCGATTTGATCGTCGGCGATGAAGACGGCCGAGTTGCGTTGGTGGAGAATCTAGGTCGCGTCGTGGACCGGCTGCCGCAGTTCGCGCCGCCGCGCTACTTCCAGCAAGAGGCGGATGAGTTGCAATGTGGGGCGCTCTCAACGCCAGTCGGTTTCGATTGGGATGGCGACGGCGATCTCGACCTCGTGTCGGGAAACACGTCGGGGTACATCGAATTCTTTGAAAACCTCAGCGGCCCGAAAGTCGCTTCGCCGAAGTGGGCTGCGGCGAAACGGCTCGAAGCGGGCGGAAAAACTTTTCGCGTGATGGCCGGTCCGAACGGGTCCATTCAAGGACCGGCTGAGGCGAAGTGGGGTTACACGACGTTGAATGTCGCTGACTGGGATTACGACGGGCTGCCGGACATCGTCTTCAATTCGATTTGGGGCCGCGTGCAATGGCTGCGAAACATCGGCACGCGCACCGAACCGAAACTGGCTGAACCGCAGTCGATTGAGGTCGAGTGGCCGGACACGCCACCGAAGCCCGCTTGGACTTGGTGGACGCCGCGTGGCAAAGAACTCGTCACGCAATGGCGGACGACGCCGGTTGTGGCTGATTGGAACAACGACGGTCTGCTCGATTTGGCGATGCTCGATCACGAAGGATTTCTGGCGCTGTTCGAGCGGACCAAGATCGGTGAGCAACTCAATCTACTACCGCCACGAAGAGCCTTCTTGGATGAGAAGAGCCAGCCTCTGCATCTCAACGCTGGTCGTGCGGGCAAGAGCGGACGTCGCAAGCTGTCCGCAGTCGATTGGGACGGAGACGGCAAGCTCGATCTGTTGGTCAATTCAGAGAATGCGAATTGGCTGCGGCAGGTTGAGTCGCGCGACGGCACGTGGTTGTTCAAAGACATGGGCAAGCTCGACAGCCGCAACATCGCGAGTCACGACGTGAGTCCGTCGACCGTCGATTGGGACGACGACGGAATTCCCGATTTCCTCGGTGGTGCGGAGGACGGTTTCTTTTACTTCTTGCGGAATGCCCGGACCCAGTAACCCGAAGCGAGGGCGAACCGCGACGACGCCCTCGCGTGCGCGTTTTGAAGTTGGGCTATTGATGCCTCTGCCCCAACGGG
Organism: Planctomyces sp.; assembly: GCA_031387195.1. Taxonomy (GTDB): domain Bacteria; phylum Planctomycetota; class Planctomycetia; order Planctomycetales; family Planctomycetaceae; genus SXKJ01. The sequence continues at coordinate 6,866 of JANNDA010001351.1, forward strand.
CAACGCCGTTAAGGATTTGATTTCGCCGCAAATGGCACCAATACAAGCCCGACGCGCCAGCGAGTGCGTGCAGACATTGGCCGCTCGAATGCACTCGCTGGCGCGTCGGGCTTGTATTTTTCGGATTCAAA
>JANNDA010001176.1:0-3731 GCA_031387195.1 Planctomyces sp.
CGGCAGCGGGGACTCGATCGTCTCGTTCGCTCCAACTGCGAACCAACTCCAGCGCCGTGTTCCAACGGGCGACATCAAGCCCACATTTCTCCGGAGAGGCGATTGTTAGGAGCGTCACAGCGAGACCTCGTGAATTTCAAAGAGTTGGTTGAGTTTGGTGATTTCCAGCACTTCGCGAACATCGTCCGAGGGATTGAAGATCTGCACCGTCACTCCCAACTCCCTCATCGAGGCCATCAGGCCGAGCATTCCGCTGGGGATCAGTAATACGCCCGTGAGATTAAAGGCGAGCGTCTTGATGTTGTCCTGTTTGATCAGCGCGGCAATCTGCTCGCGACAGGCGGCGATGTTGACCTGATTCAAAACTTCACGGTCACCAAAACCAATGACGGTGACGTCACCCGACTTGTAGATTTCGAGTGTGGCGAACTGATTGGACATGCTGGATTCCTCGCAAACGAGTTGATCCCTCCCTCGGACGAAACCGAACACTCCGACGAGAAGGGCGCGAGATGATAGCGGCTGCCAGGAACGCCTCGAAGCGATGCCTGTCCCGCAAGTAACCCGAAGCGTGAGCGAGGGCGGTAATGGCACAAGCCCCGCCGAGCTTGCCTCATTGGTATCTACACAACTCAAAATCATCGGCACTTCTGCGGTGTCGCAGACGGCCTCTACGTAGCCGTCATCGCTCCGCGTGACGAGCCGATCGCTTCAAACAGGCAGCAATTGCAGCAGAATTTAAGCGGTTTGAAGCGTCCGGCTCATCACGCGGAGCGTGATGGCTACGTATGTTGCGTAGAGACCACCGAGGCAAGCTCGGTGGGGATTGCGTCACTTGTCTCCCGCGTTCGCGATCACGTTTTGGGTTACGAATCCGAGTTCACAACCGACTTCGAGTTGATTCGAACCTGCTGTGACGAGCCGGTCGGCGACCACTGCGATCGTTTGCGAGCAGGACCATCAACACGGCGTCCGTTGGCCGCAGACAAGAGGTCGGAGGTCGCCGAGTTTCTTTCACGAGGCTGAGGAGCATCGAGAAACATTCGAATCAGCGTCGGGCTGACGAACGAGACGTTCGCAATGAGCATCGCCAAGCCAAAGGTCGGCATTCCCAACGCCGTCACGATTCCCAGGTGCATGCCCATCACGCCGAACAACACCAGCGGTCGCGTCCAGCGGTTCCAGATCAACACGCAATACGACAACTCACAAGCGACCGTCGCGTGTGTCAGAAAGTTGATCAGCAACGGCCAGTTGGCCAACCAAGTCAGATCCATCGTTTGATATTCCTGGTTGGCCACTCCTCCCCAAACGGCGAGACCGGTCCACCAAGTTTGACCCTGCAACTTCGATAAGCCCGCAAAGAGATAAATGACACAAAGCTGACACTGCATCAGTCGCACGGCGATGTTTGCCGTCACGGACGGCCTGTGAAGATTTACGTAGGATAAGCTTCCAGCTTGTCCGAACTGCTTTTGAAGGTGACAAGCTGGAAGCTTATCCCACGAAAAGTTCACAACCTCGGACGGACGCTCGGTCAAACGTCCCGCACGCCGAGCTCGCCAAGCATCGACGGAGAATCGCGAACCGCTTGGCCCCAGCATCAAGTACAGCGACAGAAAGCCGTTGACCTGATCGAGTCCGTACAACGCTCCGGGTGTTCGATAGGCATATGAGACGGTGAAGACAAATGCCAACAGCGAGACTGCTCGCGTCCAGAGACCAATCGTCAGCAACGCGAAAGTGGTCAACGCCAACAAATGCACCGTCCACAGCGAAGCCGGAGTGCGACACCACGAAAGCACACTCCAGGTGTAGCCGTCGGCAAACATTTGTCCGACCACATCGCGAGTCAGCCAACTTTGCTCGCCGAAAAACGCTTCCAGATCCAGTGTCCAGACAGCGTGCGAATACAACAGCATCGCTCCGGCCAGCACTCGGATGAGGCACAGCGTCGTCGGATCAGTCGGCGTGAACCAAAACCGATTCCACTGGCTGCTCGCCGCTGTCGTCGCATTACCGGCGTAATCGCAGACCAACTGATGCAGCAATCGCAGTCGAGTGATCATCGCTTACCGCCTTTCCGCCGAGTGCGTATCCAGCGGTCGTTCGGCAAACAATTCAACAGCGTCCAATCGTTTTCCTGACGAGACCTGCTGCGGACTGGGGAGATAGTGTCGCCGCAGATGCAGCGTCACTTCGGCAGCGTGATGTTGCCGCCGCAAGTGTTCCGAGTATGACTGCGTCACCGACTTGAAGAGTTTCGGACGGCTTTCATCAATCGCCAGATTGTTGAGGAACTCGCTCAACATGAAGTGCCGGTGATACAGCAATCGCGGCTGGTGCTGAGCCTTATTCGGGAAGACTCCCTCTGCAACACGACCGTCTTCAAATCGCAGCTCGTAACGCACCAAATGGCTGGGCCCAGGATCGGGAGCGAAAAAGTGATAGCCGTGATTGAGATACAGCACTTCCAAATACGGACGAAACGCGCCCCACATTTTCATGCTCAATTGGGAGCAGGGAGTAACGGCCAGCGGCGCAACCACCAGAGCCATCAGATGGAAGATCAATCCGAGTGTCACCAGCCGGCGCAGCCACGGTCGCGACCAAACCGTGTTGAGCGGAGCAGCGGGAGCGGAGTCATCTTGTGTGATCGAAGCATTCATAGCCTCGGTTGGATCGGACGGATCGAGCGTGTGCCGCGAGGAACTCGCGGTTCGGTGTGCGCAAACAAAAAGCCCGGCTTTTTCGGAAAAGCCGGGCTGACTGCGTTTCTCTTTTGGCGACCAATGTCCCCTTTCGCTCCGCGAAAGAGCGTTCTTTCGCGGAGCGAAAGACGACAATCGCCTGGTTCGATTGGCGTTACGGATATTCCAAAAACACGGTTCGTCCAGGGATCAATCGAATCCGACGGAAACCGAGATCGCGAACCTTCTTCTCAACTTCCCATTCGATGACTCGGTCACCCTTGCGCTCGCGTTTCATTTCTGTTCTGACCACTTCAAACTTCGCGTCGTAGATTTGGGGAATGCCCGGATAAAGCGGCTTGGAATCGAAGTGCCATTTGTCGTCTTCACCGAAGTAGCCTTCCAATTCCTCGAAGTTTCCCTCTTCATCTTCGACCGTGATTTTGATTTCTTCACCAGCGGCGAGGCTGCGGAATGTGGAATCGCTGACCGTAATCTCGACCAAACCGATGCGCGGATGTTTGTCCGCCGGGGTCCGTTTTGTCGGACGTTGATAAGTGAGACCAAGAGTTCCGGGAACACCCTCCGAGTTGATCAACTTATCTGTTGCCGGAGCGGCATTGGCACCAGCCATGCCAGTCATTTGTGGTCTCGGCATTGGCGGCTCCATCACCATCCCTTGGCCGCCCATCGGAACGTAGCCCTGGTAGGCTGCGGTCGGAATGACGTAGGCATCGGCCATCGGAGCGTGCGTCACCATCATCCCGCTGGACCCGCCACTCGATCCACTGCTGCCGCTTGACGAACCGCCGCTACTTCCCCAAGCCCTGCCTCCGCTGCTGCCACCCGAGGAACCGCCGCTGCTACCGCCTGACGAGCCGCCATGCCAGCCAAACAGCCAGCCACCCGAAGAGCCACCGCTGCTGCCGTGGTGAAAGCCTCCGCTGCTGCCGCCCCATGATCCACCGGAACTCCCGCCCGATGAGCCACCAGAACTCCCACCAAAGAGAAACCCGAGTCCCGCTTGGCTCGGTGTTGCTT